>JAZSGQ010000048.1:0-2540 GCA_045532805.1 Eubacteriales bacterium | reverse complement strand
ATTTTTTGTGTGCGCCCCTTGATTTTGCGCCGCACGTATGCTATAATGAAGGTGGTAAATTAAATTTACAGGAGGTGAGTCCCTTGCATATCGGTGAGAAGATCAAGGCATTGCGTATGGCCAAGTTGATGACGCAGTCGGATCTGGCGGGCAATCGCATCACACGCAATATGCTCAGCAGTATCGAGCACGGGACCGCACTTCCGTCCCTGCCTACCGCTATGTATATTGCCGAGCGCTTGAGCGTGCCCGTGGGCTATCTCCTCGCGCAGGACGGCGATGAATTGGCCTACCGTAAGATGAATGCGATCGCCAATATCCGCCGCGCACTGGCGGCAGGGGACTTCACGGGCGCGCTTTCTATGGTACACGCCGTGGGGGACGCCGAGCAGGACGATGAACTGTCCCTCATTCGCGCACAGTGCGAATACGGCCTTGCGGTCACCCTGCTTGTGGGCGGTCGCTTGCGTGCCGCCGTGGCGGGGCTTGACAGAGCACTGCTTGCCTGTGAGAGCACCGTGTACGACACGGATTACCTGCGGCTTCGCATTGCCGTGCTGTTCCGCTATCTTGCAGGGATCTCGCCCACGCTCTCCTCGGACGTCCTGGACGCCGACGAGGTGGACATGGCAAGATCCTACGGGGAGGAACTGGGAGAGTATATTCTGGCACTGGAGTCACTGGACACGTGCGAGGACGGCGTACAGCAGTATCTCGCGCGCTATGGCGAGTCACTGTATGCCGCGCGCTTACGCGCATTGGTGCTGATGAAAGAGGAGCGCTACGGCGAGGCGCAGTCGGTGCTGGAGCGCTTGCTCTCGCGCGACGATCTGACCTTCGGTGTGTTGCTTTACGAGGTGTTTGGCGACCTGGAGGTCTGCTACCGCAAAAACGAGGATTATAAACGCGCTTACGAGTTCCAGGGCTCTCGCCTGGGGCTGTTGGAGCGACTATTGGAGGAGATGTAATATGAAAAAGAGTTTGTTTGCACTGGCCATGACGGGCGTCGCCATCGGTGCCGCCGCCGTATGCGTCACGGGCGCTGTGGCCGCGATCTCTGCGATCGTCTATGATAAGATCGAGGAGGCCAAGGCCGAACGGGCAGGCATCGAGCGTGCCGCAATGCGCGCGCGCTTGGCGCAACTTGCCGCCAAGGTCACGAAGAAAGAGGAAGAGAGTGACGATTCGTGCGAGATCTGCTACTATGCCGAGCGCGGCAGAGTCTACCACATGAACAGAAATTGCCGCCATATCGCAGACAATGAAAACGTGGTCATGGCCACGGTGGATCAGGCACAGGAGGCGGGCAAGGTGCGCAAATGTGCGCTTTGCGGCGAATAATACGGATCGTTCGGCCTATAATGAAAACGATAGAGAGGAGGGAGCAACGTGGCTGACAAGCAGGGCAGTGCCGTGCGGGTGATTGCAAACAATAAAAAGGCATGGCACGACTATTTTGTAGACGAAAAACTGGAGGCAGGCATTGAGTTGTTCGGCACCGAGGTCAAGAGTCTGCGCGCGGGCGCAGTCAATCTAAAGGATTCCTATTGCTCCTTCAAGAACGGGGAGATCTTTGCACTCGGCGTGCACATTAGCCCCTATGAAAAGGGAAATATCTTTAACCGCGAGCCGCTCCGCCCCAAGAAATTGTTGTTGCACAAGCGTGAGATCCTGCGCTTTGCGGGCAAGGCGGCGGAAAAGGGATATTCGGTGATCCCGCTGTCGCTGTATTTTTCCAAGGGGCGCGTAAAAATGGAGATCGGTCTTTGCCGCGGTAAGAAGTTGTATGACAAGCGCGAGGATATGGCCAAGGCCGTCGCCAAGCGCGATATGGAGCGCGCGTTCAAAGGGCGTTATAGCGAGGATTGACACTTGACAAACAACGTAGGATGCACTATAATGATAGGGCATCCCATACGGGTCCGTAAAGGTTTCGACGGGGATTTTGAAGCAGGATAAGCGTGGCGTGCTGAGCAATCACGTAAACGGCTCAACCTTAAAATTAAACGCTGACACTAACGTCGCACTGGCTGCCTAATTAGGCAGTGCCGTGGCTTTTAGGCCACCCGTTCCGCCGAGGAGGACCACGACCTCGGATGGGGCGTCATGCAGTGGTGAACATGCACCGCGAGTTCGCACTTGTATCGGTCATGCATAAAAGGGCTACCCAAGGACGGAGTTCGTCTGTGACCGCCGCCCAAGGGGAATTCTAAATCGCAGACTGCCCACGGAGAAGGCCCTGTGAATAGGTTTTCGGACAGGGGTTCGATTCCCCTCGGATCCACCAACAAAAAGATAACTTTTGGTAGACAAAAGTTCTCTTTTTGTTTATCCAAGCCGCAGGCTTGGTATATCATTGCCGTACAATGTGCGGTGCATATCATCAGCCCCTATGGGGCTGTATCTCATCACGCATCAGCGTGCATTTCCCTGCAGCTTGATGATATCCACGGCTCTGCCGTGATGATATACAAGGCTTGCGCCTTGATTGATTTAGCCAAATATGATATAATACACTTGAAGAGGTGATATTATGGCTA
>JAZSGQ010000030.1:0-18675 GCA_045532805.1 Eubacteriales bacterium | reverse complement strand
CGTCACGCCTGTGGATTTGTTCCCGAGGACAGGGCATGTCGAGTCAGTCGTTCGTCTCGAACGACGACTCGACGTCGATATGCGCCGCTGACGCGTCGCTCGATATGTCTGCGACTCGATATGGCGCTACGCGCTCGATATGCGTTGCCCAACGGGCAACGCGAGATAAGTAACAACAGCGGCACAATCAACACTCATTGCCGAAGGCAACATATCGAATTTCGAGCAGAGCGAGAAATATATCGAATGGGCGCAACGCGACCATATATCGAGTTGCGAAGCAACATATCGACATACCAAAGGTATTGATATCGAGTTGCGAAGCAACATATCGACAAAAAGAAAGGACTTTTTTTCAAATGGACGATAATAAAAACCAACTCCGAGAGGACGCCATAGAATTTGCAATCCAAATCTCCGACTTGTGCGATGAAATCAAAGGCTGCTCTGTTTATGTAAATCAGATTGTCCGTTCTTCATCGTCTATTGGCGCAAATATCCACGAAGCGAAATACGCACAGAGCAAAGCGGATTTTATAAACAAGCTTGAAATCTCCTTGAAAGAGTGTTCTGAAACTGAATATTGGCTCGAACTGATTTTCCGAAAAGGAAAAATGACGGAAACAACCTACAAGGATTTAAGAAACAAATACGGTTCGATACGGCGCAGACTCATCGCCTCTATCACCACCGCAAAGGAAAGTATGTCATGAAAAAACGCACATTTGCCTTTCATAGCAGATTGGATCCTCACCAGTTTCTTATGAGAATACAAGAAGAAGCCGAACAAGCAGATTTATTCATTGAGCAATCCGAAAATACATTTAATTTGCGTATTGACTGCAATCACGGAGGTCAAGTTTTCTATCAGGCTCGCATATCCGAGGATGAGCAAGGTGGTTCTCATATAGAAGGAGAGATAATTACTATCCCCTGGAATGAAGCCAAAAACAGAACCAAGTTCCAAAAAGTTATGGAAGTGATTGGTTACATACTTGGTGGCATTGTTTTGCTACCTGTTATTATTTTAGTTTTTCTGTTTTTGGGATTTTATGAATTGTTTTTGCTTTTCAAAAACAAAGGTAAAAGAGAACTGCCAAGAGAAGAGAAAAATCTACTTCATTTCATGATAAATGAAATGAGTTGTGAGCAAAAGTGAGACTTTAAGGTATTACACCCCCGTTTTTGACCGTTTTTGAGACCTTTTGGAGTCACGCCCCCGGCGTTATGCTTTGCGATGGTCACACTTGAATGTTAAGATTCAACAAGGAGATGTTATATGAGGCTTTTATTCACTACCGAGGAAAGAATCAAAGAGCGCAAAGCCGCTCTTACCGAAAGAGAAATTGCGGAGCTGCGTGCACACGCGGAGGAGAAAATGGCTTGCCCGGATTATAGCGTTACATTCCACAAAAGCCCTGCCCCCTCCGACAATATCCACGATTACTTTAGCGAAGGGCCCTATTGGTGGCCGAATCCCAAAGATCCGAACGGGCCATTTATAAGGCGTGACGGAGAGGCAAATCCCGAAAGATTCCAGCACCACCACAACGATATGGAGGCTATGACGACGGCGTGCGTTGTGCTTGCACAGGCAGGCATATATATCGATGAGGTAAAATATCTTGAGCGTGCGGCACATCTGCTCCACGTTTGGTTCGTCGATGAGCAGACGAGGATGAATCCCCACCTTGAGTACGCACAGGCAATACGCGGAATATGCGACGGAAGAGGCATCGGTATTATAGATACGACAAGGCTTATCAAGGCAGTTGTCGCCGCAAATCTTCTTGAGTACGCAGGCGGATTTGAGAAAACCATTTCGGGCATGAAAGCGTGGTTCTGTGCATACATCCATTGGCTTGCAACGAGCAAGAACGGCATCTTTGAGAGGGATTACCATAATAACCACGCGAATTGGTACAATACGCAGATAGCGTGCTTTGCCGCCTTTGTCGGAGGCGATCCGACGCCCTACTTCGATCATTTTCTCAAGGTAATCATTTCGAAGCAGACAGGCGAGGACGGCTCGTTTACCGACGAACTGACACGGACGAAGTCCTTTATGTATTCCTCCTACAATCTCGATGCTTGCATCGTTCTTGCACAGCTTGCAGATGGCTTTGGCGTTGATCTTTGGAACGCAGTCTCCGAAAACGGCAGAAGTATTAAATTGAGCGTCGACTTTTTCGCCCCCTATTACGACAATCCCTTCCTCTGGAAATATCCGCAGATACACGTTGATCAAGGCACATTCGACGAAAAAATGTCAATGCGCATTGCAGCAAAAGTATACGGCGACAAAAAGATTGCCTCCGTAAATGCAAGAAAGAGAATAGGCAAAATCCCTATGAGAACAATTTGCCATATCGGACTCGTAGACCTTATATAACGTGACAATTATAGAAACAAAATACCCAACACAGATTGGTGGTCGGATTGCGACGATGCGGTGGCGGTGAGACTTCTTGCAAGGACACAGACGCATCGCTTCTATCACCAGTGCAAAGGAAGATGAACTATGATTAATATTTTGCTCGAAGGATATAACATAGACGTTACTTGACTTTATGACGAATTGAAGAACTATATCAAGTCGTATTATAGGGTCGCTGTGATTGCCTTCTCTTTCCGGGATGAACAAGCAAAAACTCTTGCGGACTGGAATCTCCTTTATAGCAAGGACAACGGTAGATTTTACGGCGGTATTGCAGGAGCATTTGCATCGTATGGAATATCAGAAGAAAACATTACATTTATCAAATCAGCCTTAATAGATAAACTTAGACTACCATTTAAAAAAATTGGGGAAAATGGCGTTTTAATTGAAGATCAAGATAATTGGAACTATGTATGATATGTTTCCAAGCACCAATTAAAATTTAGGGACAAATGATGATTTCCACCTATGGTTTTGGGACTTTTTTAGAGTTGCACCCCCCATTTTTAGTCGATTTTGATACCTTTTGGAGTCCCCGCCCACGTCGAGTCGGTCGTTCGTCTCGAACGACGACTCGACAACTAAGTTCGCCTTTGGCGAGTGAAGTTGCTGCGCAGTGAAGTTTCGGCTACCGCCGAAGTGAAGTTTGTGCCACGAGTGGCGCAAGTAAGAAGTAACTTTGGGGCGAACTTAACTTCACTTTGCGAGTGAAACGAGCAAAACTTCACTACGAACGAAGTGAGTAACTTCACTTTTGCAGAGCAAAAACTTCACCAAAAACCAAAAGGAGAAAGACAATGAAAGATTCAGAACTTCGTACAAGAGCAAAGGCACTTGCTCTGCATATAATCGCTGTCTGTGATGAAGTGGATATTCGCAAAGGCAGAGGTGTTCTTGTTAATCAAATCGTAAGAAGCGCGACTTCTATCGGCGCAAATATTCACGAGGCAAATTATGCAGCAAGCAAAGCAGATTTTATAAACAAATTCCATATCGCGTTAAAGGAGTGCGGCGAAACGGAATATTGGATTGAAATGCTTGTCGGCTCAAATGCAATTAGCGAGCAAATTGCCAAAGACCTTTTGCAGGAGTGTGGTGTTATTCGCCGTATGCTTGTAAATTCCATCACCACCGCAAAGGAAAACGGTTAAGGACAAAAGTGATTTTTGAGCAAACCTCAAAAGTTCATTTTACAGCAGTTTGGTATAACATATCGAAGAAAGAGGCGCAAAGAAGATGATACATTCCTTTTTATTGATCGGGCAATCGAATATGGCGGGGAGAGGCTTTTTTGCCGATGCAGAGCCCTTGGATACCAACGGTGGCAGATTAAAGGTTTTGCGCAACGGAAGATGGCAGAAGATGTACCGTCCCGTTAATCCCGACAGATCTTTTTCAGGAACCTGTCTTGCTGAAAGCTTTGCAAAGGCTTATTCTGATGAACATCCCGACATTGACGTGGGAATGATTCCTTGCGCGGACGGAGGGACGTCTTTGGACCAGTGGAGAGAAGGTGGACTGCTGTTCGATAACGCAGTCAATTGCGCAAAGCTCGCGCTTAGAACGTCTCATCTTGTGGGAATTCTCTGGCATCAGGGTGAGGGGGATTGCCGCGAAGAACTCTATCCGTATTATTTGGATAAAATAACAGCGATTATGAAAGCGCTCAGGCGAGAATTGAACGCGGAAAAGGTACCTCTTGTGGTTGGCGGCTTGGGTGACTTTTTAAAAGACCGAGTGGAAAGCCCCTCCCTCGTCAATTACACGCATATAAATCAAGCGCTGATTCAATTTGCCGAGGGTACGCCCAATACTGTGTTTACTTCTGCCGAGGGGCTTACGTCCAATCCCGACAATCTGCATTTTAACCATCGGTCCTTGCAGGAATTCGGCTTGCGGTATTACGATGCGTTCAAGAGGGTGGAGGATAAAACCCGTGTTTTTGACGAAAAAAGCAAAATGAATGATGCTATACGCACCGAGATGGAGCTACTGTAAATATACCTTTTGACTTTACAGCCCCTGTTTTTAACGAAAAAATATACCTTTTGACTTTATGACCCACGTCGAGTCCGTCGTGTGTCTTACACACACTTTCGACAACTAAGTTCGCCTGCGGCGAGTGAAACGGCATCGTTTCCAAAAAACACCGACAACAGCGAGGTACCTTACTTGCAACATACACGCACGCCGATCTATCTTGAAAAGGACGCGCTTCGTCCTAAACTCTGGGAGCGCATCGACCGCTATCTGACACTGGGTCGCGATCATCGCCTGACCGTAGGATTCTATCACAAGGGCGCGTTCTACGTACTGGAGGACGGACAGGATACGCTACAACTTCAATACGACATCGGCTCGATCAGCAAAACGGTGACCGCGCATCTGATCCTGCACCTTTGCTCCAAAGGGCTGATCTCGCTTGACGATGGCATAGATCGCTATCTCGATCTGCCACAGGGTCATTACCCCACCGTCTATGAGCTTTTGACACACACGGCGGGCTACAAAAACCTCACACCCGTTGAATTCACCCTTCCCTCACTGCTCGCGCACGGCTATGCGCGACGCAACGTATACGAAAAGCGGACCGCCGAGGACGTCCTTCGTGCGCTGGCGCGCCGCAGGCGTGAGTACCCCCACCGTTACGGCTATTCGGATTTTCCCTACGCCGTGCTGGCAGTTCTTGCAGAGCGCGTAACGGACGAGCCCTTTGCCACACTCCTGGAGCGCTTCCTTTACGACGAACTCGGTATGCACGATACCGTGATCCTCGCGGACCCTCTTACGCGCACCCCGTGCGCCACGCAAAAGGGGCACACTCTGTCCTTCTGGCGTTGGGAGCGCGAAAACCCCTATATTGCGGCGGGCGGTCTTGTGAGCAACGTAACGGATATGCTACAATATATCGCCGTGCAGATCGAGAGCGAAGCACCCTTTGTGCTGGAGGCACACCGCCTTTGCCCCGCCTCGGTTTCCGCCGACAAAAACATTGCCACTTGCATCGGTTGGCACACCTACAAAAAATCCAATCAACTCTGGCACGTGGGGGGCGTGGGTACCTTCCGTTCCTCCCTCATTTTCAACCGACAACGAAAGTTCGGTGTGATCGTGCTTGGCAATGCCAAGGGCGTTGTCGGCGCGAACGTGCATTATCTGGCCAAAATGCTATACAGCGAATTCAAGAACAAGCGCATCAAATTCAGTAAGGCAAAGGAGACCACCGACCATGGGAGCACATTGGAAGAATAAGCTCTGGTACGCCTACGGCACCTCTATGACCAGCATCCAACAGGGCAAATACGTGCCCGTGGTGGAACAGCTTTCGGGCATGAGAGTCGTGAATCTCGGCATTCCCGGCGGCTCTCTCACGCCCGACGGCTACGGCAAAGGCAACGTGAAGCGCGCCGTAATGAGCACGGAGGACGGTAAGGAAAAGGCCGACCTGATCACGCTGGAGGTCCTGCCCAATGAGGGCGCCGTGATCGGCAGCATCTACGACACGGACGACGTCTCCTTTTGCGGCTGCTTCAATCAATGCATCCGCTACCTGCAGGAGCACACCAAGGCGCAGATCGTGATCATCATCATGATCTGTGCCAACGACGCCTCCCCCGAAATCCCCGGCAAAAAAAGAAACGTGCCGCAGTTAGAGTTCGCCGAGGTGATCGAGCGCGTGGCAAAGCTCAACGGCGTGCCCGTGATCAACGCATTTGCCGAGTCGGGCTTCGGCTGGGCCCGCGTGAAGGCACGCGACTACCAGGTGGATCAGATCCACCTGAATGAGCTGGGCGGCAGGAATATGGGCCGCTTTATCTGGAGCAAGCTGAAAAACATTCCCTTGTGGGAGGCAGAATAAAGGAGCATATTATGAAAAAGATCGTTTTGATCGGGGACTCGATCCGTATGGGCTATGACAAGTACATCAAGGACTCTCTGACAGGAACGGCCGAGGTCTTTTACCCCGAGGAAAACTGCAGATTTGCAGAATACGTCCTCCGCTACGCGCACGAATGGAAGAAGCGAGGCGACTGGGGCGATGACGTAGACCTGGTGCATTGGAACGCGGGGCTTTGGGACGTGCTGGAGCTTCTGGGTGATGGCCCTCTCACCTCGCTGGACTATTACGGTGAGGCCATCGCGCGCATTGACAAGCGTCTGCGCCTGATCTTTCCTCGCGCCAAACTCGTGTTTGCAACCTCGACCGCGGTGGACGAGGCGCGAAGCAAGCCCGATTTTACGCGCCACAACGCGACCATTGAGACCTACAACGCCGAGGCACTCCGTGTGCTTGCGGGCACCGACACGGTGATCAACGATCTCTACACCCTCACGGCCTCCTTCCCCCTCTCCTATCACTCCGACTGGGTGCATTACTACACACCCGAGGCGACCGAGGCGATCGGCAAAAGGGTCCTCAGCATCATCGCGGATCAACTTGACATCTCGCCTTCCGAGATCAATATCGAAAATTTCACCCCCGAGCAGTATTCCAAAGACAATATTGCCTTTTAACGATCCCCCGTTTATTTACTGAATTTCCCACCAAGTCAACGAAAGCGAGAACTCAGTATGCAACACACGGTAACCTATTCCTATGTGATGTCGGACGGCACCAAACTCTTCACGGCCATTTTGCTTCCCAATGACAAGGAGCGTTTCCCTTGCGTTGTGGTAAGAACGCCGTACGTCGATGCACTCGAGCCCCTGGCCGAGCAGGAGATCTGCGCGAAATACCAAGAGGAAAACGAAAAATGGCTGGAGCGCGGCTATGCCGTGGTGATCCAGCATTGCAGGGGACGCGGCAAAAGTGAGGGCGACTGTATTCCCTATATCAACGAGCGCAAGGACACCCGTGCGCTGTATGCGTGGATCCGTCAACAACCCTTTTACAACGGAGAGCTGTTCTTGAAGGGCGGTAGTTATCTCACGAGCGTACATTACTGCGCCGCCCCGTTTGATGAGGATATCAAGGGAGCCGTGTTCGGCATTCAGGATACCGAACGGTATAACATCTGCTACCGTAACGGTTGCTTCAAAACGGGCTTACACGGTAGCTGGTACGTACACATGTACAAGGCCAAATCCATGCGCAAAAAGAATTATACGCGCGGTAGCTTTGAAACGCTCCCTTTGCGCCTTTTTACCAAAACCGTGTTTGGCGAATCCGTCGCCGATTTTGACGAAATGCTCCGCTCCCCTTTTCCCACCGATCCCTTCTGGTCAACGCACGAGGGCGGTGCGGACGCAAGAGGTGCCACCGACAACGTCCCATTCCCCATGCTGCTCACCACGGGCTTTTACGATCTGTACACGGGCGGCATCTTTGATATGTGGCACAGCATGAGCGCCGATACCCGAAGCAATTCGGCACTCGTGGTCTCCCCCTATGACCACGGAGATACGTACAGCGAGGACGCCGGAATTGCCTTTCCGAACGGAAAAAGAAAGGAGCAATTCGGCGATGCATATCAGATCGATTGGTTCGACCATATCCGCAAGGGCACCACATCTCCCTTTGAAAAGGGCAAGGTCACCTATTACTGCCTGTTTAAAAACACGTGGCACACGGACGGCTTTGAAGCGCCTGAAAAGAGCGTTTCCCTCACGCTTGGAACCGAGGCGGTCACGTACACCTACAACCCCTTTGCTCCTCCGCGATTCAAGGGCGGCCTTTCCTGCAACGGCGGCGGCACCGTTTTTCAGGACAAGCCGAACATACGCCACGATATTCTGTCGGTCTACACCGCGCCCTTTGACAAGGACACCCTCGTCAAGGGAAAGATGTCGGCAACCCTTCGCGTGAGTTCCGACTGTGAGGACACCTGCTTTTACGTGCGCGTGAGTATTGAAAAGGAGGGCGGGGATCTCGGCTTGCGTGACGATATCACCACGCTTTGCTATCAACTCGGCGACTACGTGCCGAACACCCCCGTGGATCTCACGTTCCGATTTGACGAGCACGCTTTTCTTGTCAAACAGGGAGAACGGCTGCGTATCGATATCGCATCGGCCGATGCGGACCACTACGTCCGTCATACCAACAGGAAGGGGCTCTACTCCGAACAAGAGGCCGCGCGCATCGCGCATAACACCGTATACTTGCAACAATCTACGCTTACGTTACCGACCGTCTAGCCGCAACGGGAGTCGAACACGCAAGGTCTTAGGCAAGAGGAAGTGATCCGAACCCGCCCTAAAGCGGTGCTTTTCGGTGCTTTCGGCACTTGCCGCTCTTGCAAAGTCCACACTTGGCGGCGCACGCCAAGCACCAAAATCACACAAAAATCAAACGCTTTGGGGTCGAAGAGTTTTGAAGGAGCAAATCGGCAGGACGGACAAGATAAATTTTCGCGGCAATATGCGGATATTGCAAGGAAATTTACCGAAGCACGTACGTCGATTTGCCTTTCAAAACCGAGTTCGAATTACTCCCTCTTGCCTAAAAGGAGCACGCTATGATTCCGACGCTGTTACTGTATAAGATCATGCAACTGTTCGCGGTCATGATCCTTGGCTTTGTGATCGTAAAGGCAAGGATCGTGAAAAGCGAGGACGCGATGATCCTCTCCAAGATCTCGCTGTATCTCCTGATGCCCGCGACGATCCTCTCGGCCTTTGACATCGAACTCACAAGCGAGGTCACAGGCGGCCTTTTGCTGGCATTTGGCGTGGCGCTTGCGCTCCATCTCGTGTTTCTGGTCATCGACCTTATCTACCGACGCCTGTTCGGAAAGAACGGAACCGAGCGCGCCTCGATTATGTATTCCAACGCGGGCAACCTGATCATTCCCATCGTTTCCTTCGTCCTTGGCGAGGAATGGGTGATCTATTCCTGTGGCTTTCTCATTGTGCAATTGGTCTTTCTCTGGACGCACGGCGTGCGGCTCTTCTCCGCCGAGGAAAAATTCAATCTAAAGAAGATCCTGCTCAACGTCAATCTCATCACCATCGTCATCGGCGCAGTGCTGTTGCTGTGCGGCATTCGCCTGCCCAAATTCGCGGCGGAGATCTCCTCCTCCCTTGGCGGTATGCTGGGGAATGTAGGAATGCTGATCGCGGGTATGACCATGGCGGGTGTGGACTTCGGGCGCATCTTCAAAAACCGCCGACTCTATCTTGTCGTGCTGATGCGCGTGATCGTGATGCCCCTGATCGCACTGGTACTGTTGCGGCTTACCGCACTGTGGGTGCCCGTGGCGGGCGCGCGTGACGTTCTGCTGATCTCTTTCCTGGCCTGCGCAACACCCAGTGCGGCCACGGTCATGCAACTGGCGCAGCTTCATCAAAGCGACGCCGATCTCGCGGTTTCCGTGAACGTCGTCTCCACCCTTGCGAGCATCGCAACGATGCCCCTCTTTGTCTGGCTTTACTGTCTGTGACCCCGAAAGGAGTAACCGTGAGCATATACATCAAACGATTTGACGCACTCTCGCCCCGCGAGGTCTACGAAATTCTGGCGGCACGCCTTGAGGTGTTCGCCGTGGAGCAGGGCATCTGCTGTCAGGACGCCGACGGCGTCGACTATGACGCACTGCACGTCTTCTCCGTTGAGGACGGCCGAGTGACGGCGTACTGCCGCGCCTTTTATACCGACGATTCGCACAAGACCGTGGCGATCGGCCGCGTGCTCACGCGCACACACGGCAAGGGGCACGGCCGCGCATTGATGGAGGCGGCACTCGCAGGCATCGCACGCGAACTCCCCTCTGCCAACTTAATGCTTCACGCGCAGACACACGCGCGCGGCTTTTATGAGAAGTTTGGCTTCACCGTCACGTCCGAGCCCTTTATGGAGGACGGCATTCTGCACGTAGAAATGAAAAAAAGTGCACAAAAGGAGAACGTACAATGAAAACGTGGATTTGCAACCACAAGGTACTGAGCGTGATCGCCGCGACGCTGGCGACACTGTTGCTCTTCTGGGTCGTCATCAACATCATTCCCCCGAAGGACAACGTGGAGGAAAACCCCTTTGTGGTAGGAGAAGGAGAACTGCCGATGATCGCCGCGCATCGCGGTGGCGGTGACTGTAACCCCGAAAACACGATGCTGGCCTTTCGCGAGGCGGTGAACACCTACGGCGTGGAGATCATCGAGAGCGATCTCTACCTCACCAAGGACAATTACCTGGTTTACAATCACGACAGTTACGTGGACGAGACCTGCAATATAAACGGCGATCTCACACTGGACGAGGTAGAGGCACTCTGCGAGGACAAAGAGAATCGCCACTACATCGAGGATATGACGCTCGCCGAACTTCAGCAGTACAACTTCGGCTACTATTTTGAAAACGAGCAGGGCGAGCGCATCTGGCAAAATGAATCGGATCCCGCCGCAAAAGGACTGCAGATCGCTACCGCCCAGCAACTTTTTGAGGAATTTTATGAATCCAACCCCGATCTTCTCTTCATCGTGGAGATCAAAAACGAGGGGGAACGCGGCTATGAGGCCTGCCGTATTCTTTGGGAAACGCTGGAGCGTTACCCCGCTTACAAAAACAGGATCGTGGTGGGCACCTTCCACGATGAGATCGAGGAGGAACTGAAACAAAACTATCCCGATCTGTATCGTGGCGCGCCCACGGGCACGGCAGCCAAGTTCGTGGTGACACAGATGCTTGGCGTCAACCTCTTTGATAACAGTGACTTCGCCTGCCTGCAGATCCCCACCGAGTACGACGTGGGCGTGACGATCTCGCTGGACAAAAAGAACTACATCAGGCGCGCACACCGCCGCAACATCGCGGTGCAATACTGGACGATCAACGATGCCGAAACCATGCGCGAACTCATTGAAATGGGCTGTGACTGCATCATGACTGACAACCCCGCGCTCCTTGCGAGCGTGCTGGACGAGTACCGCTAACAATGAAACGCACAGCATTATCGGGACTGCCCACGGGGGTGCCCGACACACTGACACGTCTTTTGGAGGGCGCACCCGTCTTTGACAGCTCCTGCTCACCCGAGGCACGGGTATACTTCATCGACAAGGACGGCGGCTACTACCTCAAATCCGCGGCACCTCGCACACTCGCGTGCGAGGCGGCCATGACGGCATATTTTCACAAAAAAGGGCTTGGTGCCGAGGTGCTGCACTACGCCACCGACGCGTGCGACTGGCTTCTCACGGCGCGCGTGGTGGGCGAGGACTGCACGCACGAATTATACCTTTCCGACCCCGCGCGGCTGTGCGACACGATTGCCGAGCAACTCCGCGCTCTGCATGAACTGGACGCCAAAGACTGCCCCGTAGCGGATCGGATCACGCCCTATCTGGCACTGGCCGAGGAAAACTACCGTACGGGCAACTACGATACCTCCCACTTCCCCGACAGTTTCGGCTATCACTCGGCCGACGAGGCGTGGCAAGCGTTGCAGGAGGGCAAGCACGCATTGCGCCGCGAGGTGTTGCTCCACGGCGACTATTGCCTGCCCAACATTATGCTGGACAACTGGCGTCCTTCGGGCTTTATCGACCTTGGGAACGGTGGTGTGGGCGACAGACACATCGACCTGTTCTGGGGCGCGTGGACGCTTGGATTCAACTTGAAAACAGATGCCTACCGCGACCGTTTTCTGGACGCCTACGGGCGTGACAAGGTAGACAAAGATCTTATGCGCGTCGTCGCGGCGGCGGAGGTATTCGGCTGACCATGAAACACAAAGCATTTCTTCTGATCATCGCGGCGGGCATCTTCTGGGGCACCTCCCCGCTGTTTGTACATATTCTCGCCCCGTTTGGCTTCACGTCACTGCAAATGACGGGCATTCGCGGCGCGGTCGCATTTTTGTGCACGGCGGTCTTTGCACTGATCCGTGATCGGCGCGCATTTCTTGTGCGCCCCCTGCAACTTTTGCTCTGCCTTGGCGTGGGTACGGCACAGTTTCTCACCGCCGCCACCTATTACACCGCCATCCAACTCGCGTCCCCCTCCGTGGCAGTGGTCCTGATGTACTCGGCCCCCATTTACGTGACGGTCTTTTCCGTCCTGTTCCTCGGTGAACGGCTTTCTGTACTCAAGATCACGTCCGTTGCCATGATGTTGGCGGGTTGCTGTCTGGTGTCGGGCCTTGTCGGCGGTTTTACGCTTCCCTTTATGGGACTTGTCTTTGGACTGCTTTCGGGACTTTCTTACGCCGTGTATAATATTCTGCTCAAGTACGCCTCGCGCCTGGGGCTCCGATCCCTTACGATCACGATGTACAGTTTCGGCACCATTGTATTGCTTGCACTGTGCGTGGCCGACGTGGGCAGTATACCCGCCATCGTCGCCACGGATCCGCTCCGCGCACTGCCCTTGATGCTCTGCCTTGGCGTTTGCACCTGCGCACTCCCCTATCTGCTCTACACGCGCGCGATGCGCGACCTGCCCGCAGGCACGGCAACGGCGCTGGGCATTATGGAGCCGATGGCCGCTACCATTTTCAGTGTTCTTTTCCTGGACGAACACCTCACGGTGTTCCCCGCGATCGGCATCATTCTCATTCTCACCGCCGTTGTTCTTTTGAGCAAGGCAGAACACACATAAGGAGACACAACAATGAAAACCCCTATCATCGGCGTCACGGGCGCCATCGATGACGAGCATTTTCTCACCCTGTTCGGAACCTATACCGACGCCATCATCAAAGCGGGCGGCACGCCCATCGTGCTTGCCGCAACCACCGACAGCGCGGTCCTTGACCGTTACGTATCGCTTTGCGACGGTTTTCTCTTCTCGGGCGGTAAGGACGTCGATCCCCGCTACTACGGCGAGGAGAAAAAAGAGGCCTGCGGTGAGATCCAGGCCTTCCGCGACGAAATGGAACTTGCACTCCTTTCGCGCGTGCTGAAAACAAGCAAGCCGCTGTTTTGCATCTGCCGCGGCGCACAGGTCGTCAACGTGGTGCTGGGCGGCACGCTGTATCAGGACGTTCCCACCGAATACAAAACCGAGATCGCACACCGCCAGGAGGGCGGTTGGTTTGACCTCTCGCACGACGTGATCGTGGCGAAGGACTCTCCCTTGTACGCGCTTATCGGCAAGGAGCGCGTGAGGGGCAACAGTTTCCACCACCAGGCGATCAAGACACTCGGCAAGGGACTTGCCGTAATGGCAACGGCGGACGACGGCATCATCGAGGGTGTGTACGGCACAGGCGAGCGCTATCTGCGTGCGTTCCAGTGGCACCCCGAGCGTCTGTATGACCGTGACGGGGACACGCGCACGATATTCAGCGATTTCATCGCACACTGTAAGGAGAAAACACAATGAAGCACAGCAAACTCTGTCCCAAGTGCAACAGCATGGACATCATCGTGGTAAAGGGCAACGTGGGCCCCTACGGCGTGGGCAATAACATTCCCGCAGGACGCACCCTTTGGTCCTACGTGGAGGTAGATCGCTATTTGTGCGGCACGTGCGGCTACTCCGAGGAATGGGTGGACCGCGAGGATATCGAGCGGGTACGCACCAAGTATGCAAAGAAGTGACCTGCACGGATATGAGGGAGAGCACGGTATGAATCGGCAAACAACCGCATTTTCGGATTTCGCGCTCCTGGTGGACGGGAAGCGCGCCTTCCCCGAGATCCTTCGCTGTATCGAAAACGCGCGGCGCTCGGTGGAGATCAATATGTTCATCTGGCGTGACGATGAGATCGGCAACCGCATGGCGCGCGCCGTACTGACGGCCGCCGAGCAGGGGGCCAAGGTCTACATATCCGTGGATCGCTACGGTGTGGTACTGGAGAAATCCGAGGAGTCCAAAACCTCCTTTTTTCACAAGGAGCGCTCACTTGTCGAAAAGATCAAAACGCGCGCACTGGAGATCATGTACCCGATGAAGGGCGCACCGCGTAAGGCGCGGGACACAAAAAGTGAGTTGTACGGGCAACTGCTCGCGCACCCCAACGTCACCGTCAGCGCCGATGTCTTCAAGGCCGACCACTCCAAATACTACGTCATCGACGACGAGATCTTATTTCTCGGCGGCATCAACGTCGAGGACAAGGAGAACGGCGCGGATATGCAGGGGCGCGTGTACGGCGATTACATGGCAAAACTGGAGGGCGCGGCACACGTGCGTGCCTTCCGAGAGCAACTGGCAAACGGCGCGGACCGTGGCGCAGACTATTTCTTCGGTGCCAACGTAAAAGGCGAGCATCGCCGCTTTGAGATGGAAGAACTCTATCTTGAAATGATCGAATCCGCCAAGGAAAACTTGCACATCACCATGGCGTATTTCACACCGCTGGGGCACTTTATCGACGCACTGGTGCGCGCGTATGAGCGCGGCGTGCACGTCACGCTCGTCATGCCCGCACACGCCAATTACCAGGACGCCAGCAATCGCAAAACGGTGCGCCGATTGCTAAAAGCCACGGACGGCGGCATTGAGGTCTACCTCTCGCCCCGTATGCTCCACACCAAACTCATCGTGGGCGAGGAGTATATCTCCTTCGGCTCGACCAACATCACCAAAAAGGCCTTCGGGCAATTAAACGAACTCAATCTCTTTGTAAAAAATACGGACAGCGCCTTCCGCGATGCCCTGCTCGCCTCGGTTGAGGCCGACAAGGCCGCCGCCACAAGAGTGCGTGACTATCGCGAGATCCGCTATAACCGACTGCTGGCGGCCATGGAAGGGCTGATACTGTAGCCGCACGGGAGTCGAACGCGCAAGGTCTTAGGCAAGAGGAAGTAATCCGAGCCAGCCCTAAACCAATGCTTTTCGGCGCTTTCGGCGCTTTCGGCGCTTGTCGCTCTTGCCAACCCCGAAACTCCCGCAAAACAGTCTTTTTACGGGGAGTTTTGTATTTGCTCTTGCAAAAACGGACATCCTGTTATACAATAAGAATGTTGATATAGCCAAGGAGGAAATTCATATGAAGGACATCAAAAAAGCCGTAGAGCAATATCGCTCGCTGATCTTGGAAGCGGAGCGCTATATCTGGCAAAACCCCGAAACGGGCTATAAGGAATATAAAACAAACACCTATCTGATCGAGCAATTCGAGCGCCTCGGCTATACCCTCACGAAGGCTGAGGACATCACGGGCTTCTATACCGACGTCGACACGGGCCGCGAGGGCCCCACGGTGCTGGTGCTGGGTGAGTTGGATTCGGTTCTTTGCCCCACGCACCCCGAGGCCGACCCCACCACGGGTGCAGTACACGCCTGCGGACACCACGTGCAGTGCGCCACACTCCTTGGTATTGCGGCGGCACTGACCGACCCCGCCGTGCGCAAAAAACTCTCGGGCAGGATCCGCCTTTGCGCAGTGCCCGCCGAGGAACTTCTGGAAATTGAGTACCGAACGGGGCTGAAAAAAGAGGGCAAGATCAAGTATCTCGGCGGTAAGACCGAGTTCCTCTCCCGCGGTTACTTTGACGGCGTGGATCTCGCGCTGATGGTGCACGTCGATCCCCACTTTCAGGTGTCGGGCGGCTACGTGGGCTGCCTTGCCAAGCGCGTGATCTACAAGGGGCGCGCCGCACACGCAGGTGGCGAGCCCGAGAACGGTTGCAACGCACTGTATGCCGCAAACTGCGGTCTGAACGCGATCAACGCGATCCGCGAAACCTTCCGCGAGCAGGACATTGTGCGCGTACACCCCATCGTGACGCACGGCGGCGAGGTCGTGAACACGATCCCCGACACGGTCACACTGGAAAGTTACGTGCGCGGCGCCACCTTCGACGCCATTGTGAACAGTAACAAGAAGGTCAACCGTGCCCTGTGCGGCGCAGCCCTCTCGCTTGGCGCGAACATTGAGATCATCGACACGCCCGGCTACTCGCCGCTTCGCAACGATCCCGAATTGATCGCGGTGTGCCGCGAGGCACTGGCAATGGCCATGCCCCATGCCACGTTGACGGTGCACGAGAGCATTTCCTCGGGCAGTACCGACCTCGGCGACCTCGGCTGTGTGATGCCCGTGGTGCACCCCTTTGTGGGCGGCGCAGTCGGCCATCCCCACGGCTGTGATTTCGTGATCACCGATCCCGAAACCGCTTGCGTGAAAAACGCGCAATGGCAACTCGCCATGCTCACGCTTCTGCTCGGCAAGGGCGGCAAGCGCGCACGGAACATCGCCGATAACTACAAGCCCCTTTTCCCCACCATCAAGGATTTCCTCGCGTTTCAGGACGGCCTGAACGACGAGGGCGACCGCATTATATATCACGAGGACGGCACTGCAACCGTCAGATTGGAGAAACAGCAATGATTAAACTGATAGCATTTGACCTGGACGGCACACTGACACAGCACAAAACGCCCCTGGACCCCACGAACCGCGCCGTACTCGACGCACTTGGCAAGAAATACAAACTCCTCATGGCAGGTGCGGGACAGTGCATGCGCATCTTCCGCCAGATGGAGGGCTATCCCATCGACATCGTCGGCAACTACGGTCTGCAATACGCCACCTACAATCCCGAAACCAAGGGGCTTGACATCGTGCGCGATGCCGTGCTCCCCTGCGACCGTGAGTCGGTCGACCGCCGCGTAACGATGCTCCGCGAGAAATACGGCTTCACCGAGTTTGCGGGCGAGAACGTGGAGTTCCACCCCTCGGGCTGTGTCACGATTCCGATCCTCGGCACCAAGGCCGTAGCCGCAGATAAGCTCGCCTTCGATCCCGACAGATCCAAGCGCCGCGCCATCTACGCCGACGTGTGCGCCACCTTCCCCGAATACACCGTGTTCGTGGGCGGTTCCTCCTCCTTTGATATGGCGCCCAGCCCCTACAACAAATATTACGCCCTGGACTTCTACTGCCGCGAGAACGGCCTTTCGCACGACGAGGTCGTGTACGTAGGCGACGACTACGGCCAGGGCGGCAACGACGAGTCGGTCTATCTGTCCGATTTCCGCTTCATCAAGGTAGACGATTACACCAAACTCGGCGAATACGTCAAAGAACTGCTGTAACATAACAAAAAGGCATCTGCTCGACTCGGGCAGATGCCTTTTTTGTTTTTAGTGAATCTCGGGGAGCGAGGCGGCGGCGACGGACTGGCCTACGCGGCGGCTGCTCTCATCGGGAATATGGAGCCGGATCTTCTCGCTCAGTTCGGGGAACTCGGTGGCAAGGACCTCCTTGGCGCGATCCAGCAGGATCACACCGCCCTCGCCCGAGGTCACGCGGCCCATAATGAGCACGTGCTTGATATCGTAGAAGAGCGAATAGTACGCGATCGTGTAGCCAAAGTACACACCGATGGTGTCATAGATCTTGGCGGCGCGCTCGTCACCCTTTGCCATCAGACCCTGCACGACCTTGAGTTTCTCTGCGGGAGACAGGTTCTCGTCCAACTCAATGCCTGCGGCGGGCGCGAGCTTGATCACGGCGTCCTGCGAGAAATACTTGACGCCACAACCGTAATCGCCCGACCACTCGTCCACCATCGCGTTCTTGGAGTAGTCACAAGGCACAAAGGCAAGCTCGTTGAGCCAGCCCGTGATGTTACCCACGCCGTCCACGTAGCCACCTGCTTCACTCGTACCCATGGCAATGCCGAGCACGTTGTTGTCGCCAAGGTCCATCGCACCCGCAAGCGCGGTCACGTCACCGTCGTTGGCAACCTCCAGCGGCACGTCGCCGAATTCCTTGGCCACGTCGATGTACATATTCTTGCACTTGGCGTTAAACTCGTCCTTCGGGACCTTGAGGAACAGCGATGCCACCATGATGCGGTTGTCCACGTACACACCTGCGGAGGATACGCCGATGGCGTCCACGCGCGGCATCTTGGAGGCGGCGGTCTTGAAGGCCTCAACAATGTGACCGAAGTGGTAGTCGGGATCGTCCTGCAGCTTGGGGAACCAGATGACTTCCTCGGAGTAGACGCACTCACCGTCGATAACGGCAGAAACCTTGCGGTCGGAGCCGCCTGCGTCAAAGCCGATGCGGCAGCCGTCCATGTAGCCGCCGATGGACTCTGCCACCTCGTTGGCTTCGGGGCAGGCATCCAGAGGCAGGTCAAGAATCTCAAGGTCGCGCTCATAGAGCTGGTTGACAAAGGTGTAGTCGAAATGTCGCTCGCCCTCGGGGGTGTAGGCAGCCTGGAGCTTCTTTGCCAGCTCGCTGCAGCCGCAGATGGACACCCGGAAGCCGCCGGTGGACCACAGCAGGAATTTCACATACCGCTCCACATAGCGGTAGTCCGCATCCCGCATCTCGGGTGTGCCGTGGATAAAGGTCTTATGTACAGAAATGCGCCCCTTGTCGCGCTCGACG
>JAZSGQ010000062.1:0-14793 GCA_045532805.1 Eubacteriales bacterium | reverse complement strand
GTAGTAAGTAACAATTGCGCGGCTGGCAGGCCAATCCTTAGCGCACTTGTGCGCCGCCAGTAATATTAGGGCTATGCCCGAAACTGAAATACCCCCCGCTATGCGGGGGGATTTTTATTCCATTTTTTTCTATTTATTTTTCCAGATTTCGACAATATTTTTCTATTTTTATCTCTCTTATTCGAGAACTTTTCCACGGAATCTTTTAGAGATCGCGCGCTCGCGCTCAATCCTCCGTGTCGTCCTCGAAGGAATATTCGTTCAATTCCTCGAAATCCACAAATTCAGCAAGCGTCATATTAAAGGCCAGTGCAATTTTGTGCAGAGTCCTCACACCCGGATTCTTAGTCAGCCCTCTCACGATATTATCCAGCGTTGATTGCTTCACGTCACTCATCATCGCCAGTTTGTTGATCGTGATGCCTCTTTTCTCACACAATGCGCGTATTCTCTTGACATATAATTCTGAATAGTCCATTTTGCACCTCGCCATACTCTACTCGCAAAAGGCGCAGTAACGCACCTTGATGACATTCACATCGGCATAGGAACGTCACTTGTTCGGTGACTGTCCTATCTCTTTATTTTCTTTCCTTTTTGAACACCAGGGCGCATCGGTTCGGCAAGTAGCAGTAAAAGCCCGCTTTGCGTTTTCTACCGAACAAGGTCTTGTAACGGTAACTTACGTCCGTGCGTCCAAAGCCGCCGAAGCGCGGCTCATCGGTGGAAAGCAGTACGCGATACTCGCCCATACTGCCCGTGGGCACAAAGTAGCCCTCAAAGGACTTGGTCGGGTGGAAGTTGAAGGCAAACACAAGATCACCCTTGGTATAGATGAGGATCTTGTCCTCCTCGTGCAACCAAGTGTTTACGGCGCGGCGGGAGAGCACGTTTTCCTCCTTAAGGAACGCGATCATCGCCTTGTCGAAGTCATCCAGTTCACTATAACGCAGATCCCTGTTATCCACAAGCGACCACTGTCTGCGGCAATAATGATGGCTCCAGCCGTTGCCCTCGCGCGGAAAGTCGATCCACTCGGGATGGCCGAACTCGTTACCCATAAAGTTGAGATAGCCCTCGCCTGCAAGCGTTGCCGTCACCAGACGGATCATCTTGTGCAGTGCCATACCGCGGTCGATCACCATACTGGGCGTTTGTTTGCTCATGTGTGTGTACATTTCCGCATCGCACAGGCGGAACATGATGGTTTTGTCACCCACCAGTGCCTGATCGTGCGACTCACAGTAACCGATCGTTTTTTCTCCCGTGCGGCGCGAGGTGAGTTCGTGCCAGAGCCAACCCATGCTCCAGTCCTCGTCCCGTATGTCCCCCAGGTTTTTGATCCACATATCGGGCACGCCCATGGACAGTCGGTAATCAAAGCCGATGCCGCCGTCCCCGATCGCAAGGCACATACCCGGCATACCCGACATATCCTCTGCCACGGTGATCGCGGCAGAATTCAGATCGTGCACCAGGGCATTGGCAAGTTGCAGATACGTCACGGCATCGAGATCGGTATTCTCGGAAAAATACATACCGTAATGGAGAAACGCACTGCCAAGGCCGTGATCGTGATAGAGCATCGAGGTCACGCCGTCAAATCGGAAGCCGTCGAAATGAAAGACCTCCATCCAGTATTTGAGGTTGGAGAGCAGAAAATGCACCACCTCGTTCTTACCGTAGTCAAAGAGTTTGGTGCCCCAGGCGCCATGATCCCCACGCGCGCCGCTATGGAAAAACTGATGCACCGTGCCGTCAAACTCGCAAATACCCTCGCCCGTGTTCTTCACGGCGTGGGAATGCACCACGTCAAGCAACACGGCGATGCCCATGGAATGTGCCTTGTCAATGAGCGCTTTGAGGTCATTGCTACTGCCGTAGCGCGAGGAAGCGGCAAAAAAGTTGGAGACCTGATAGCCGAAAGAGCCGTAGTACGGGTGCTCCATCACGGCCATGATCTGCACGGTGTTATACCCCGCGGCCTTGATGCGCGGGAGCGTTTGCTCCATAAATTCGCGGTAACTGCCCACCGTGGGGCTTTCCTGTGCCATACCGATATGGCACTCGTACACAAGGGGCGTGCGCGAGGGCGTAAAGCCCGCATCCGTCCAAGGATACTCGCACAGCGTGTCCTCGAGTTCCGCGCACCACGCAAAGGTGACGGGGTCCTGCACCACGCGCGTGGCGTACAGCGGAATTCTGCGCAACGTTACACCGTTATGCACCACCACCGCCTGTACGTGCTCGCCGACGCGAAGGGCGTCGGCACCCGTCAGGTGCAGTTCGAACACGCCGTTTTCCAAGCGTTTCATCGGGTGAGCATACAACTCCCAGTGATTGAAATCGCCCGTGAGGTACATGGCCTCGGCGGCGGGCGCCCATTCGCGGTAGACCCACCCTTCGGCGGTTCGGTGAAATCCGAAGAAATGATGGCCGTTTGCAAAGTCCGCAAGCGTTCCGCGCGCGCCGAGAAGTTCCCGTCTTTTCCGTTTGTAACGGAGCACGCGCTCGTCAATGTCCTTTTCAAAGGGCGCAAGATACGGGTCCAGTATCAAAATTTTGTGTTTTGCACGTTTTGTCATACCGTTCCCCCTCATTTATTTGATGCGTTCCAGCACAAATCCGCAACTGTCAAGCGTCACCTCACGCTCGCCGTACTGCACGCGCTCGGCAAAAACGATCTCACCCCGAGGGGCAAGTGTCATGGGCGCGCCCATATTGACGGTAGCGCGGCAAAACCCGTCCCCATACCGTCGCTCGACCGTCACGCGGCCGCAACCGTCACTTGTCAGCGACACGTCACCGTACAGGAGGGGCTCCTGTTCGTTTCGCATGGTCGCAAGGCGCACGAAAAATGCACGGATCGGATTGCCCTCCACCAGATCCCAACGGAAAAATCCGCGCGAGAACGGATCGCCAAAGCCCTGCATACCGATCTCGTCACCGTAATAAATACACGGCATACCCGGCAGAACGAACTGCAAGAAGGCGGCCACGCGCAAGCGCGTGAGTGCCCCTGCCATCGCGTGCTCGGACATCTGAAAGCCCGCGCGGCTTTGTTTGTCGGCGGGGACGGGCTCGGGCGAGAGAAGCGAGAGAATGCGCGCCGTATCGTGCGTGGAAAGTATATTCATCAGCGCGAGCACCACCTCGCGCGGATAGTTTTCCGCCACCGTCATCACGGTCTGGGCAAGTCCTGTGCCGTTATCGTTTTGCAGGACGTACTCCATGATGGCATTGCGGAAGGGATAGTTCATAACGGAATCCAGTTCGCCGTCCGTAAAATAGCGGCGGCGCTGGCCGTAACTCACCTTATTGGACGCGTCCTCCCACACCTCGCCGACAAGGAGCGCGTCGGGCTTGATGGATTTGATGCGCGCGCGGAGCGCGGCAATAAAGGCGTCGGGCAACTCGTCCGCCACGTCCAGGCGGAAGCCGTCCACGCCGACGCGCAACCAGTGTGCGATCACGCTATCCTCGCCGTCGATGATAAAACGGCGATAACTCTCGTCCATTTCCCTCACGCAAGGCAGTGTCTCGATCCCCCACCAGGAGGTGTACTTATGCGGATACTCCGCAAATTCATACCAGGAGCGATAGGGCGAATCGGGGCAGTGATAGGCGCCGCCGCCGAACACGTTCTCTTTATCAAAATAGCGACTGTTGCTACCCGTGTGCGAAAAGACACCGTCCAGAATGATGCGCATACCGCGCGCGTGTGCCGCATCGCACAGCGCCGCAAGATCCGCCTCCGTGCCCAGCATCTCGTCAATTTTATGATAGTCCGCCGTATCGTAGCGGTGATTGGACCACGCCTTGAAGATGGGATTGAGATAGATCACACGCACGCCAAGTTCGCGCAGATAGTCCAGTTTGGACAGGATCCCTTGCAGATTGCCGCCGAAGAAGTCGCAGTTTTCCACCTTGCCACTCTCGCCCGGCAAATAGGCGGGCACGTCGTATTTGTTCTCATGAATCCAGAAGGGTTTTAATTTCTCGCTTGTGTCACATTCCCCCACGGCGCAAAAACGGTCGGGAAAGATCTGATACATCACACTGCCAAAGTAGTCGCTCGGCACGTGGAAATCGGCGGGCACACAAGAGAGTTGCCAGAGATCGCCCGCCTCCATATTGGTCTGATCATACCCCTCTCGGTACAGCGAGAAGGACTCGTTTGCCGTGGTAATGCGAAAATAATAGAAGTAGAGTGCGCTCTTATCAAGAGTGAAGGTACAGGAATACACGTCATAATCGGCTGTGACATCCGTGCGCTCCATGGGAAAGGACGTGCAGGGTGCCTTGTCTTCCCACAGGAAAACGAGTTGTACCTCCCGCGTGGCGCAAGAGCGCGGAACATGAACGGAGATGCTACATTTTTGCCCTTCGGTAAGCGTACCGAAGGGCAATTTGTGTTGCACGTCCTTGCTGTTATACAGGATCCGCATACTTACATCTTCCAGATATGGTTCGCGTACTCCATCACCGATCTGTCTGCGGAGAAGAAGCCCGCCTTGGCAATGTTGCAAAGCGACATTGTCATAAACTTATCCTTGTTCAAATACGTGTCGCCAACGTCTCGTTGCGCTCTTGCATAGTCGGCAAAATCGGCGATCGCCATATAGCGGTCGGCCACGCCGAAGCGGTTGGTGGTAAGCGATGCGGCGATATCGTCAAAGCGGCGGCCAAGCACGCCCGAGGTCAGCATGCCGATCACGTCACCAAGGGCGGGGTCAGCGGCAAGGAACTCATTCGGGTCGTAGCCCTTTTGCCAGAGCGCTCTCACCTCGTCCACGTTCATACCGAACAGGAACATATTGTCGCGGCCCACCTGCTCGAAGATCTCCACGTTGGCACCGTCCATGGTACCAAGCGTAATGGCGCCGTTGAGCATCAGTTTCATATTACCCGTGCCCGATGCCTCCTTGCCTGCGATCGAGATCTGCTCGGAGATCTCGGCGGCGGGGACGATGAGTTCGGCAAGCGACACTCTGTAATCCTCAATGAATACCACCTTGAGTTTATCGTGCGTCACGGGGTCGGAATTGAGCAGATCGGAAACGGCAGAGATCAAACTGATGATCTGCTTTGCCATATCATAACCCGCCGAGGCCTTGGCCGCAAACACGAAGGTGCGGGGCGCGAAGGTCTTGTTGGGGTTGGCTTTGATATCGTTGTACATATACAGGATCTGCAACACGTTGAGCAACTGACGCTTATACTCGTGCTGACGCTTGATCTGTACGTCAAAGAGGGACTCGGGGTCGACGTTCACACCGTTCTTCTCCGCGATATAGGCGGCAAGGCGGCGCTTGTTGTTCAGTTTGATGCGCGCGAGTTCCGCGAGCACGTTTTTATCGTCTTTATGGGCGAGCAACGCTTCGAGCGCATTGGCGTCCTTTAAGAATTCCCGACCGATGAGTTCGCACAAATAGGCGGTGAGTTCGGGGTTGGACTGGCAAAGCCAACGGCGGTAGGCGATGCCGTTGGTGACGTTGCAAAAACGCCCCTCGTCCATCTTGTAATAATCGTGGAACAGATCGTCCTTCAGAATGTCACTGTGCAAGCGGGACACGCCGTTGATCATATGACAGCACGACAGGCACAGATTGGCCATACGCACTTCACCGTCACCGATCACGGCCATGTGGTTGATCTTGCCCCAATCCCCCGGATAGAACTGTTGCAAGCGCTCACGGAAGCGACGGTCAATTTCTCTCACGATCGTATACACACGGGGGAGTTGCTCCTGGAAGAGCCACTCGCTCCAGCGCTCCAGCGCCTCGCTCATGACGGTGTGATTGGTATAGGAAAGCGTTTTTTGCGCGATCTCCCACGCCTCGTCCCAACCAAAGCCGTGTTCGTCCATCAGAAGGCGCATCAACTCGGGCACGCAGAGTGCGGGGTGGGTATCATTGATGTGGATCGCCACGAAGTCCGAAAGGTTGGAAAGGGTCTTGTGCTTTTTGAGATGCTCGTGGAGAATGCTCTGCAACGAGGCACTGACCAGCAGATACTGCTGCTTGAGGCGCAAGCGCTTGCCCTCGACGTGGTTATCGGCGGGATAGAGCACCTTGGAGATGACCTCTGCCATGGTGTTCTGCTCCAGGGAACGCACGTATTCGCCGCGCGAGAAGGCACCCATATCGAAGCTGGGAAGTTTGGCGCTCCAGAGCACCAACTTATTGACCGCCTTACAGTCATAGCCCGAGATATACATATCATAAGGCACGGCGATCACGCTCTGGTAATCGGTCTGCGCCACGCGGAACTGACCGCTGTCATACCACTCGCGAACGTGGCCGCCGAACTTGACCTCATAACTCTCGTCACTTCTCGGCTGAAGCCATACCTCGCCCCGTTCCAGCCAGTTATCGGGAAATTCAAGCTGCCAGCCGTCGATGATCTTCTGCTTGAAGATGCCGAACTCATAGCGAATGGAAAAGCCCGTGGCGGGCAGATCGTTGCCCGTCAGGCAATCCATATAGCAGGAGGCAAGACGGCCAAGACCGCCGTTGCCAAGACCCGCATCGGGATCCAGCGCGTAAATATTGTCGATGTGGAAGCCCTGCGATTTCATCACCGCGCGGACGTCCTCCTCCAGGCCTAAATTATACAGGTTATTGCGCAAGGACGTACCGACCAGGAACTCCATGGACATATAGTAGACCTTTTTTCTGTCGGTCGCTTTGTAGGAGTCTTTGTACTCCTTCCGCTTTTTTGCCAACATCTCGCGCAGCATCGTGCCAAGCACCTTATAGGCCTGCTTGTCGGTGGCCTCTGCGATATTGCAGGAAAAAAGGCGGGTCGAGGTCTCGTTGATCCTGGTCAGCAGTTCTTCGTGTTTTCTTTGCATTGCAGTGGGTTCTCCTTTGAGAGTGTTTATGCGTTCGTCAAGCTCTTGTAAAGCTCCATATATTCTCCCGCCGGTCGTCGCCAGGAGAAATCAGTAGTCATGCCGTTGTGAATGGCTTTTTGCCAAGCGGCACTGTTGTTGAAATACACGTCCAGCGCGCGGCGAAGTGCGTCCAGCATATCCTCGGCGCTGAACTGCTGGAAGGTAAAGCCAAGGCCCTCTCCCGTGCCATAGTTGAACGGGATCACAGTGTCCTTGAGGCCGCCGGTTTCGTGCACGATCGGCACGGTGCCGTAACGCATTGCCATCATCTGCGACAGTCCGCAGGGCTCGCTCTTGGAGGGCATCAGGTAGAGGTCGCAGGCCGCGTAGATGCGCGAGGCCAGCGCCAGATTGAAGCGCAGATTCAGCGAGAACTTGTCCCCGTAGCGATCGGCCATTTCACGCAGTCTTTGCTCGTACGCCGCATCACCCGTACCAAGCACCACGAATTGTACGTCCATGCGCATCATCTCGTCCATCGCCTCGCACAGAATGTCAAGGCCCTTGTGTCCCACAAGGCGGGAGACGATGCCGATCATGGGGGCGTTCGGCTTCACGGGCAGTCCCAGTTCGCGTTGCAGTGCCTCCTTGCAGGCGGCCTTGCCGCGTGCGAAGGTCTTGGCACTGTAATTCTGCGTGAGATTTTGGTCGGTAGCGGGATCGTTGCCCGCCATATCGATGCCGTTGACGATGCCCGAGGTCTTGAAGGCGTGATCGTTGATCACGTCGGACAGTCCGTGGGCAAAATAAGGATAGCGGATCTGGTCGGCGTACGTGCGCGACACGGTGGTCAGCGCGTCGCACGAGAGGACCGCGCCCTTGACGAAATTGAGCGATCCGTTGTAGGTGAGCGTATTCGTATAACTGTCCGAAAGTCCCAGCACTTCACCGATGAAGTCGGGGTTCGCCCAGCCCTGATATTCAATGTTATGAATGGTAAAGACCGTCTTGACGCCACCGAGCCGATCGTTATAAAAAGCGTGCAAGAGCACGGGGATCAGCGCCGTCTGCCAGTCGTTGCAGTGGATCACGTCGGGCGTTTGTCCCATCTGAACGAGCGATTCTAAGATTGCGCGGCTGAAAAAAGCAAAGCGCTCGCCGTCGTCCCACTCACCGTAGATCTTCTCGCGTCCGAAATACTGCTCGTTATCGATGAAGTAGACCTGAAGTTTGCGCTTTCTGCTCTTTAATCTCAAAAGCCCCGTATAAGATCTTCTCCAGGAAAGCGGTGTTTCAAACACGGCCACCTGCTCTACCGAAATAGCGGGGTTCTTTTTGATGCTTGCGTAATAGGGCAGGAATAGAAGGATCTCGTTGCCTGCATATTCGGAAAGTGCGGCGGGGAGCGCCTGGGCGACGTCGCCCAGGCCTCCTGTTTTGATAAACGGTGCGGCTTCACTCGCCGCAAAGACGATTTTCATACGGTTTCTCCCTTTTTGACAATGACGGGGTGCCGGGGCGTTCCCTTCAGGCACGCGCCCGCACGAACGGTTACGTTTTTATCCAGAATGACACAGTCAAGATCCGCGCCCTCGCCGATCTTGGTCCCCTGCATAATGATACTGGATCTGACGCGTGCGCCCTTTGCCACGCTGACCTCGCGGAAGATCACGCTGTCCGTGATCTCGCCGCGCACCACACAGCCGTCTGCCATGATGCAGTTGGCCACGCGGGAGCCCTCGGCGTAGTAAGTAGGCGACTCGTCTCTGACCTTGGTGTAAATGGGCGTATCGGGAAGGAAAATGCCGTCCCGCACACGCTTATCAAGCAGTGCCATATTGTTGGCATAGTAACTGCCGATGTTGCCGTTTTGCAATACGACGCCGTCGAAGCAATACGCACCGATCTTGATGTTGCCGAGATTGAACCCGCGTTGGAGATACTCTCTTTCAAAATGTACGTAGCCACGGGAATAGGCGTCACGGATCGAGTCTGCAAGCAACTCACGCCCGATCACGAACATACCCATACCCGCAAGCGCGTCGGACTCGGATTCGGCATCGACCTTCATTTCGATGACGTCACCCTTGGCATCGGTCTTCAGCACCAGCGGATATGTCTCGGCGTTCGTTGCCACGTGCGCGATCGCGGTCACGTCGTTCCCCGACGCGATATGCTGACGGATCACGGCCTTGAAATCGATGTTGCAAAGCACGGTGGAGTCACAGATCACCACGTAATCATACGCGGGATTGTTGATAAAATGAATCGCGGAGTAAAGCGCCTCCAGTTTACCCTTATAGACCGCGCCCGTATGACCCTGGGCAAAGGGAGGCAGGAACACCACACCCTCGGTCTTTTTATTGAGATCCCACGCCGAGCACGTGCCCAGGTGGTCCATGAGCGAACGGTAGTTGTGCTTGGTGATGATACCGATGTTATAAATGCCCGAGTTGGACATATTGGAGAGCGCAAAGTCGATCTGACGGTAGCGGCCGCCGAACGGAAGCGAGGCCACGGTGCGATGGTTGGTCAACTCACCCAGAGAACTATCGTAAATATTGGAGAAAATAATACCCATTGCTTTCATAGCGACGTCCTCCTTAATACACTTCCTTGGGCGCGAGCGTTTTATTCTGCTCCACCACTTTATCTTTGCCGACCACGGCGATGCCCCATGCGTCCTTCTCATAGGACTGCGGATTGTCGCCCACGCGCGCATTGGCCTTCACCTCGGCGTTCTCGCCGATGATGGCGTAGCGGATCGTTGCGTGCTCACCAATCACGGCCTCGGGCATAATGAAACTGTCCTGCACCACGGCGTCCTTCCCGATCACACAACCCGTGGAAACGATCGAGTTGACCACCTTACCGTACACGGTACTGCCCTCTGCCACGTAGGAGTTGACGATCTCGGCCCCGGGCGCGATATAACTGCTGGGGTGCGCGTAGTTCCTGGCGTAGATACTGAAGTCACTGTCACGCATATCCAGGGGCGGATCCTCCCCGAGAATCTCCATATTCGCCTGCCACAAACTGTCGATGGTGCCCACGTCCTTCCAGTAACCGTCAAATTCGTGAGCGAACAGCCGATGACCGTCGGCGAGGAGCTTGGGAATGATGTTTTTGCCAAAGTCGTTGCTGGAAGCGGGGTCGGCATCGTCTGCGATCAGGTACTCGCGCAGGATATCCCAACGGAAAATATAGACGCCCATAGAGGCCTTGGTGCTCTTGGGCACCTTGGGCTTCTCTTCAAACTCATAGATGCGGCCGTCTGCCTCGGTGTTCATAATACCAAAGCGGGAGGCCTCCTCCAACGTGACGTTCAGCACGGCAATGGTGCAGTCCGCCTCGTTCTTGAGGTGGTCCTCCATCATACGCGCATAGTCCATCTTATATACGTGGTCACCCGACAGGATCAGCACGTGCGTGGGACGGTAGCGGTCGATAAAGGAAATGTTCTGGAAAATCGCGTTGGCCGTGCCCTTGTACCACTCCGAGCCGTCGCTCGTGGAATAGGGAGAGAGCACGTGAATACCGCCACCCGTGCTGTTGAGACCCCAGGGCGAGCCGTTACCGATGTATTCATTGAGTTGGAGAGGTTGATACTGCGTCAGGATTCCAACCGTGTCGATGCCGGAATTGACGCAGTTGGAGAGGGGGAAGTCGATGAGTCTGTATTTCCCTCCAAAGGGCACGGCGGGTTTTGCCGTGCTCTCGGTCAGTACCACAAGTCTGCTGCCCTGACCGCCCGCCAAAATCATAGCGACACAATCTTTTTTTTTGAATCTCATTGCAAAAGAACCTCCCTGATGATTTTAATATACCGTGATGCTCCTTCGCGGCCGAACGAAGCAACACATCACCCAAAATGGCAGGATCTTTTGCGATCGACCCTCCCATATTTGACAACAGAATGCAGGAATACCGTTTTTTCGCTTATGTTTTATACTTATATCATTATTATACTACACCTTTAATGATTTGTACATATTTTTAAACATTTTTGCAAAAATTATTTATTGTTTGTTCATAATCAGGCGTGCGATTCTTGTTCAAAAAAACACTTGCACCTCCCGCCCGAACGTGATATAATTTTTTATCATGATGAAAGCGAGTGATACGATGAGCAAACCGAGAAAAGCGATCCACCCCGACGATGCGTGGCATTATGAAAAAATGGGACTTTCCCGCGATCAGATCGCGCTATGGGAGGACGGTGCACGCGTCGAGGGCAAGCGCGGCGAGTACGAGTGGTGGTATTATGATTCCCACTACCCAGACGGAACCATTCTCGTCATTTTCTTTTACTCCAAAATGCCGATCAGCGTGAACGGGCCGATCAAACCGATCGCCACAATGGAATTGACGCTCCCCGACGGCCAAAAATTCTCCGAGGAGGTCTATGCCTCCCTCCAAGAGAGCCACTATGCCAAGGAACAGTGTGACGTGCGGATCGGCGCGTGTTGGTGTCGCGGCGACCTCAAGCACTATGACGTGGTCTTCAAAGGTCGAACAATGAGCGCCACGTTCACGCTCGACGGCACGATCAGGGCCTGGAGATCGCAGACGGGCAGTATCCTTTTCGGAGACAACGAGGAGCATTATTTTGCCTGGCTCCCCGCGATCCCCGAGGGCAGGGCCGTGGCAGACGTGACTTATGACGGCGGCAAACGGTTGCACCTGGAGGGCTCGGGCTATCACGATCACAACTGGGGTAATATTTCGATGCTCAAACTCATGCACCACTGGTACTGGGGCAGAGCGAAGATCGGAGACTATAAAGTGATTTCCGCCTGGATCACGGGCGAGAAACAATACGGCTACAAGGATTTTGACGTGTTCTTGTTGGCGCGGGGCGACGAGATCCTGGGCGACAATTCGAATCACACGTTGAAATTCAAGCCCGAGGGCAGATACGTAGACAAGGACACGGGCAAACCCGTGTATAACAAGGTGATCTATGAATACACCACCGAGGCGGGAGAGGTATACAGGATCATCTACGACCGCCACGGCGACATCAACAAAACACGCTTTGCGGACGTACTTCCCCGCCCGCTCGGTATCCTGGCCAAACTCATCGGCTTTGACGGCGGTTATCTTCGTTTTGAAGGCACCGCCACCATTGAAAAACTGGAAAACGGCGCCGCTGTGGAATCCGTCAGCGATCCCGCCGTATGGGAACTGATGTATTTCGGCAAATCTTGTGCAGACGAAATTTATAAGAATAAACACTAACTTTGATAAAAAGCAAGCGCAGACCGTGCGGTATGCACGGTCAGCGCTTTTGCTATTGCGGGGTGCGTCTTGACGGCATCAAAGACGACACAGACAGCACACTGACGAGATCAGACCCGTTTTTTGCGCAAGGCAGCAAGCGCACGGTCAAACCAACGCTCGCCGCGCGGAGTGGTGACAACGTCGCAGACGGTGAAAATAATGAAGTAAAGAACGAGCGCCGCCGCGGCGATGATGGGATAACGCAGGAAAGAAACTCCCTCAAAGGGAGAATGAATGATGAACATCGAATTGATGTCGTATGCCGCTTCGGCAGACACAAGCACCTCAAAGACAAGGTTGCAATAAAGGCCAACGACGTACATCACGATAACGGATAGGATCATATTGAGCATATTGCGGAAAAAGCTGGGGCGCAGATAGCCGAGCACGGGGATCAACAGCACGTTGAAAAGGAGCGTTGCGTGTGCGACGATGCTTTTTGTCACCTCAAAATCGGCCAGGGTGGGGTTGAGGATAAAGTCGACGTTGGCGAACATACCCACAAGGGTCGAGGCAATACCGAACCAGAAGATGTAGTCGGAAAGGAAAAACGCGATTCGGCTCTCCTTTTTTTTCAAAAGGCCGTAGAGCAGTGCACACCACATCACCACGTTGCACGGATAGATCGGCAGAATGAGATTGGGTGTCCCGCGCAGATAGTGCGCGGCATCACCCGTGACAAACAAATGGTAGAACAGCATACTGTAATGAAAGAGGATGGTGACGAGCGGAGCGATCAGCAGTAGCGCACGCTTCGTGCGCTCGCTGTGCGCCTTCTTTTTCACAACGATCAGCACGCCGACGATGATGAGTATCAAGCCAAGGTTAAAGATGATCAGTTTTTCCATAATTCTCCTCCCCGCTGACACATATCAGCAGAAGTCATTATGTGTTCATTATATCACATTCCCGTCGGTATGGCAAATCTTTTTTGGCAAAGAAGGTGAACACATCGCCATCACGCCGTAGGCGTGTATATCATCAATGCGCAGCATTGCATATCATCAACACGAAGTGTTGTATATCATCAAGCCGCAGGAGGAATGCACGCTCAAGCGTGATGAGATACAAAGGCGGCCACGCCGCCTTTGATGATATACCGACTTGCGTCGGATAATATGCCAAGCCTGCGGCTTGGATAAAAAGATCCGCATTCTTGGGAATGCGGAGCTTTTGGCGGGGAGAGTGGAAATAAATTTGAACTCTGCCCTCGCAGTATGAGGTTTGGCTTATCGCTGCACGCCCCCGATATTGGGGAGCGGCAACTTGCCGCTGGCGGAGAAGGTGGGATTTGAACCCACGCGCCGCGTTAACGGCCTACGAGATTTCGAGCCATCGCCGTTTCGTCTTTCCTCGTCCCTCCTCGTCACAGTTTACTCCGAAAACGGGGAAAAATCACCCCGTTTTGCCCCTTTTATTTAAAAAAATGTCAGAAAAATGATAGAAAACTGATAGAAAAGGGACGAAAATTTTGCGCCAAAACAGGCACCGAGCAAGAGGGCTGACGGTCACCCGTCAGCCCCCACTTTATATTTGCCTTTTTTGTATTCACCAAGCATTGCGCCGCCGATGATCAGCGCTGCGCCTACGATCTGTAGGGGCAGCATTGTTTCTTTCAAGAAGATCACCGAGAACACGACCGCAGACAGCGGCTCAAGATATCCGCATATCGCAACTGTCTGCACAGGCAGCTTCCCGATAGACGAGAAATAAAAATAACATCCGATGCCCGTATTCAGAAGTCCTAACACAAGAATGGGGATAATGCTTTGCGTATCGATCTCCATACGGTAGCCCTGCTTGATACCGACAAAGATCGCAACCGTCAGGAACGCAACAAATAGCTGAAGCATCGAGTTTTCAAGTCCCGTGATGTCCTTCGCCTTTTTGTTGAACATCACCATCAGCGAATAGCATATCGCCGAGAGCAGACCGCAGGCAAGTCCCCATACGCTCACACCGTTCTCGAATGCCGTTCCGTTGACGAGGAAAATGCCGACAAGTACTACGAGAAAGCTGCATACCTTGATTCTTGTGAGCTTTTCTCCGAACAGAAACGGCGACAGTATCATCACAATGACAGGTCCGCAGTAATAAGCGAGAGACGCCAAGCTGACACCGATCTCGTCGTATGCCTCATACAAGAATATCCAACTTGTTCCCATTGCAATTCCCGATACGGCAAGGAAGATGCTTTGCGTTTTGTACTTGTAAAATGTCAGCTTCTCCCTTGCGATAAAGAAGATAGCGATCAGTAAAAGGCTACCGATCAATGTGCGTAAAAGCACGATCTCATAGCTGCTCAGATGTATCAAACTTGCCACAATGCCGTTTGAGCCAAACAGCAATAGCGCAAAGATATATTTCAAATACGATGCTTTCATTTCAGAACCTCTTGACATTTTCGTGATAATAGTATATCATAGCATCATAAATTACACAAGCGAATATATCTCATATTTATTATTACAAAAACGCATAGATAAAGAAATTGAAAATGGACACCAACGTACAAAAATATATGGCGTTTATCAAGACCGTGGAGTACGGTAGCTTCACCAAGGCGGCAGAGATACTGAACTATTCACAATCGGCGGTGAGCCGTATGATAAACGACTTGGAGAAGGAATGGAACGTGACGCTGTTGGAACGCAACCGCACGGGCGTTAGGC
>JAZSGQ010000020.1:0-34726 GCA_045532805.1 Eubacteriales bacterium | reverse complement strand
CAAGCAATCGTTTCCTCCCTTCTGTTTTTATTTAGAATGCGATCTTGTATTCAATGTAGCTCTTGAGCTCGGAGATCGGGATACGGACCTGCTCCATCGTGTCACGGTCGCGCACGGTCACGCAGTTGTCGGCGGGCTTTTCCGCGTCGCCCACGGTCTCAAAGTCGACCGTCACGCACAAGGGCGTGCCGATCTCGTCCTCGCGGCGGTAACGCTTGCCGATCGAGCCGGTTTCGTCGTAGTCAACGGCGAAATACTTGGCAAGTTCGTCGCGCACTTCAAGCGCCTTGTCCGAGAGTTTCTTGGAAAGCGGCAAAACAGCCACCTTGTAGGGCGCGAGTGCGGGATGCAGGTGCAATACCACACGCACGTCGTTCTTCTCGGCATCAATGACTTCCTCGTCATAGGCATCCACAAGGAATGCCAGCGCCACGCGGTCAGCACCGAGCGAGGGCTCCACAACGTAGGGCGTGTAACGCTCGTTCGTCTCGGGATCAAAGTAGGTCATATCCTTGTTGCTGTGCTCTGCGTGCTGGGACAGATCGTAATCGGTACGGTCTGCGATGCCCCACAACTCGCCCCAACCAAACGGGAACAAAAACTCAAAGTCGGTCGTGCCCTTGGAATAGAATGCAAGTTCCTCGGGATCGTGGTCGCGCAGACGAAGATTCTCCTCACGCATACCGAGATTCAACAGCCACTGACGGCAAAAATCCTTCCAGTAAGCGAACCACTCAAGGTCGGTGCCGGGCTTGCAGAAGAACTCCAGTTCCATCTGCTCAAACTCACGGGTACGGAACACGAAGTTACCGGGCGTGATCTCGTTGCGGAAGGACTTACCGATCTGGCACACGCCAAAAGGCAGTTTGCGACGGGTGGAACGCTGGATCGCGGGGAAATTCACAAAGATACCCTGTGCGGTCTCGGGGCGCAGATACACGGTATTGGCATTGTCCTCGGTGACACCGATGAAGGTCTTGAACATCAGGTTGAACTTCTTGATAGAGGTGAAATCCTTGCCGCCGCAAACGGGACAAACGATGCCCTTTTCTGCGATGTAATCGGCCATCTGCTCGAAACTCCAGCCCGCGGGGTTGTCCTCAAGGCCGTTTTGGAAGGCGTAGTCCTCGATGAGTTTATCGGCGCGGTGACGTGCCTTGCAACTCTTGCAGTCCATCAGAGGGTCGGAAAATCCGCCCACGTGACCGGATGCCACCCATGCTTCGGGGTTCATAATGATGGCGGAGTCAAGGCCGACGTTGTAGCGGCTCTCCTGCACAAATTTCTTCCACCAGGCCTTTTTGACGTTGTTCTTGAACTCCACGCCAAGAGGTCCGTAGTCCCAGGAGTTCGCCAGACCGCCATAGATCTCGGAGCCGGGGAAAATGAAGCCGCGGTTCTTACAAAGGGCCACGATTTTATCCATAGTTTTATCAAGGTTGTTCATTGGTATTCTCCTTTACCGTTTATACTGTATTATTGTACAGCCCAAAGCAGAATTTGTCAAGGGCTGAATCGATTTATTCCTCTTGGACGAGTGTACAGATCTCGGCCTTTGCGTAATCGATCACGTCTGCGGCCGAGAGCAGTAACTGTGCGCCTCGCACGCCTGCACTGACCGTAATTTTTTCCTGCGAGGTCACGGAACTGTCAAAAAAGGTAGGAAATTTCTTTTTCATTCCGATCGGTGAACAGCCACCGCGAATATATCCCGTCGTGGCAAGCAGATCTTTGACGTGAAGCATTTCGATCCGCTTATTCCCTGTGAGTGTTGCCGTTTTCCTGAGATCGATCTCACGGTGTACGGGAATACAAAGCACGAGAAAGCCCGTCCTGTCTCCTTTTGCCACCAAAGTTTTGAACACCATTTCATAGGGCAATCCGATCTGGCTTGCAAGATGCGTGCCCGAAAGATCGTTTTCATCCACGGTATATTCCATTACCTCGTAAGGGATCTTGGCGGCGTCAAGCAGACGCATTGCGTTGGTTTTCCCCTTCATACGCCGCTCCTTCCCTCACGGATCATATCGCGTGCCGCCTCGGTCTGCGCACGGGTCACGTTCAGTCCTCCGAGGATACGCGCGACCTCTGCCACGCGCGCTTCGTCATCAAGCAACGTGACTGTACTGAATGCGGCGTCCTCAGTGACGGTCTTGGTGATCTTAAAGTGTGCATCGGCAAGCGAAGCCACCTGTGCCGAGTGCGTCACACACAGCACCTGCGAGGTGCGGCCGATCTCAGAGAGTTTCATACCGATCTTGCGCGAGGTCTTACCCGAAATGCCCGTGTCGATCTCGTCGAAAATAGCGGTCGGTACACCGTCGCGCTCGTTGAGCACGCTCTTTACGGCAAGCATAATACGCGCCAATTCACCGCCCGATGCGATCTTGGCGAGGGGCTGTAACGGATCCCCCGGATTGGTGGAGATCATAAAGGCAACCGTATCGTTTCCGTCTGCATAAAATGCGTCGCCCTGCTCCACCGATACGTGGAAACGGACAAAGGGCATATCCAGAAAGCCAAGTTCGACCATCACGTCGCGCTGAAGCCCCGCGGCGGCGCGAAGGCGTGCATCGTGCAATCTATCGGCCAGTGCACGAAGTTGCTTTGCCTGTGAGCGATACAGATCGGTCAGGCGTAATTCCTCCTCCTCGGAGTTCTCCAGGGCGGAAAGACGCGCTTTCGCGTCTGTGGCAAAGGCAAGAATCTCGGCAATATCCGCGCCATACTTGCGACGAAGTTTGGAGATGGTATCCAGACGCGCCTCGGCGCGGTTGAGCGCCGCGGTGGGGTCTCCTTCCGTGTCCTCTCCGTACTCGCGCGCGGTGTTGGCGATATCCTCCACCTCATAGCGCATATTCATCAACTTATCCGCCATGGCGGCGGCATCGGGGATCACGTCCGAGAGTCCGCGCAGTGCCTGTGCGGCGCGCTCCAGGAGAAGCGTTGCGGTGCCTTTTTCCGCGCCGTGAAGCACGCGGTAGGCAAATTCCGACTGCTTGGCGATCTTTTCCGTATTCTGCAGTTTTGTGCGGCGTGCAAGCAGTTCTTCCTCCTCGCCCTCCTTCAAGTGCGCTTGCTCGATCTCTGTGATCTGGAAGCGCAGAATGTCGGCAAGGCGTACCGCCTCTGCCGCATCCTTTTTGAGGGCGCGCAGTGCCTGCTCGGTCTCGCGGTAACTGTCATAGAGAGCGCGGTATTCGGACAGCGTCTCGTCCTCCAGGGCGATGCTATCCAGGATCGTTTGCTGGGTAGCGGGCAACATCAGGCGCTGATTGTCGTTTTGCCCGTGAATGCTGACCAGTCTGCTTGCCACCTCACGCAGGATCGTCTGCGGTATGGCGCGGCCGTTCAGTCGGCACTTGCTTTTGCCGTCGGTTGTCAGCGTGCGTTGCAACAACAACTCGTCCGATGCCTCAAACCCCGCCTCGGTGAGATAGGCACGGCAGTCTCTTCCGATGCCCGAAAACACGGCACTCACGTTGCCGTAAGCAGCCCCGTGGCGAACCGAGCCACGATCCGCCTTTCCACCGAGCAGAAAGGCAAGGGCGTCCAGCATCACGGACTTACCCGCGCCCGTTTCGCCCGTGATCACGCAAAGACCGCGCGGAAAATCCACGTCCAGCCGCTCGATCACGGCCATATTCTCGATGTGCAAGGAATCTAACATATTACCCAGCCTTCATCATAATGCGAATGCGCTCGCTGATCATCTTGGCGGCCGTATCACTGCGCGTGGCGATCATAATGGTATCGTCACCCGCTACACAGCCCAGCACATCGGCAATCGCCAGATTGTCAATGCCTGCGGCCACTGCTTGCGCTAGACCCGGGAAGGTGTGCACGACCACGATGTTGATCGCATAGTCCACGTTGATGATAGAATCCACCAGCGCGGCGTTGATCTTCATACCTGTGACAAGTTCCTCTTTTTTGGGCGCTACGTAGCGGTAACTTCCCTTGCCTGTGAGGATCTTGTTCAGTTGCAACTCTCGAATGTCGCGGGACACGGTGGCCTGTGTGACCGAAAAGCCCTCGATCATAAGTCTTGAGATCAGATCGTCCTGAGTTTCGATCTGATAGCGGTTGATCAGTTCCAAAATTTTCTTTTGTCTGTTCGCTTTCATATTCGTCCCACCTTATGTGATAGATTTCATTTTTTCCTGTAATCTCGCGTAAAAGCCCTTTTGCTCCAATCGCACAAGGCGCGCGACTGTCTGCGAGCGCGTCACGCGCACCGTATCGCCGCGATACAGTTCAAAATTGATGCGTCCGTCCACGGTCAGATACAGCATCTTTTCGCGTTGGCACACGTTTTTGATCTCAAGCACCGCATCGTCGCGGAACAGCATCGGACGTGCCGTGAGCGAATGAGGGCACACGGGCGTCACGCAAAGGCAAGCAAGGCGCGGATCTACAATGGGGCCGCCCGCCGACATCGAATAAGCGGTAGAGCCCGTGGGCGTTGCTACGATCAAACCGTCGGCACGGAAGCCCGACACCAGTTCGCCTCGTTCGTAAAGTTCAAGATCCACGATGCGCGCCACCGAGCCGTTGGAGATCACCGCATCGTTGAAAGCAAAGGATTCTGCCTTTTTGCCGCCGTTTTGGTTGTACACCTCAACCGAGAGCATCGCGCGCTCGTCAATGTGGTAGTCCCCCTTGACCACGCGCTCCAGCGCCGCCAGGTGCTCCATATCCAGTTCCGTCATATAGCCGAGGCGTCCCAGGTTAATGCCGAGCAGATGCTTGCCGAGCGGCGCGCATTGGCGCGCATTATCCAGGATCGAGCCGTCACCGCCGAGCACGATCACACAATCCGCTTCAGCGTAGATATTCTCCTTCGGCACGTATACGTATTCCCGCCGACTCTTGTGCATACGGAAGATCTTTTCCTTATGTTGCGCACAGATCAGCACGCGCGCGTCATAATGAAGCAGTTCCTCCGCCACATGAAGGGCGGCCACTGCTTTTTCGTATATATTGAAGTTCGTGATAACAGCGATGTTTTTCATGTGATCACCTTCCCTTCCAAAACTACCTGCTCCACAGAGCGTTGTGTCACGGGAGTGTTGCCCGTGCGGGCAAAAAAGGCCAGATACTCCTCGTTTCCGTCACCGCCGCGGATCGGTGATGGGGCAAGACCCGTACAGACAAGGCCTGCCTCGGCGGCCGCCGCCAGGACGCGGCCAATGGCAAAAATGCGATCCTTGGGTGCTTTGACAAGGCCTTTTTTATTGAGCGCGGCACGCCCCGCTTCAAATTGCGGTTTGATGAGCGTGATCGCAAGCCCGTCCTTCGTGAGCACCTCGGGAAAGCGCGGTATGATGTAGGTGGCAGAGATAAAGGACACGTCCATCACCACAAGATCGAACACGCCGACGTCGGCGGCGCGCAATTCCCGCGCATTATATTTTTCTATATTGGTCACGCGCACGTCGCGACGGAGCGAGGGATGCAGTTGATCACAGCCCGCGTCCAGTGCCACGACTTCCTTCGCACCCCGATCCAGGAGACAATGCGTAAATCCGCCCGTGGAAGCACCGATATCCAGTGCACGCATTCCTTTGGGGTCAACGCGGAAATGATCCAGTGCGGCCCTTAATTTCTCGCCGCCGCGCCCCACAAATTCCTCGGGCGTTACGGTGATTTCGGGTGTGCCCGTTACGTCAAAGGCGGGCTTATCCACAACCGCGCCGTCGATGCAAACAGCGCCGCCAAGGATCAGTCGCTTGGCGCGCTCTCGGCTATCCGCATAGCCGTTTTGTGCTAAAAATACGTCAAGACGCATATCAGAAGATCTTTAAGAACAGCCAGCGCTGGCAGAAATATGCCATAGCAAAGCCCCAAAGTGCACCGAAGAGCACCTGCAAGGGCGTGTGCCCCAATAACTCACGCAACGTGATGTCAGCAAACTTCGCGCGCTTTTTGCCAAGTTCCTCGGAGATCTGATTGATCACCTCTGCCTGCTTGCCTGCTTCGCGGCGAATGCCCGTGGCATCCTTCATCACGACCATGGCAAGAATCGCCGAGACCGCGAAAATAGAGGAGTTGTATCCGTGAATGATGCCGCAGGAAATACAGGTGGAGCAAACGACTGCCGAGTGAGAACTCGGCATACCACCGCTACCGAAAAGGAGTTGTTTGAACGAAAACTGTTTGGTATAGTACGGCGTGGTAAAGAGTTTGAGCACCTGTGCCGTACACCAGGAGATAATGGCGCAAAGCAACACGGGATTGGTGAAAAAATCCACCATATTATTTTTGAAAAGTATCAGGTCGAGCCGCATTCAATGGGTTCTCCTTTCCAAATAGTCTGCCAGTGCCAGAAGCACGTCGCTTCCTTTGATCCGAGGTAATTCGGATTTGGCTCTGTGCGTCAGTTCACCTGCAAGCGCCAGTGCCTCCTTCGCTGTATAATATGTCAGGAACGTCGTTTTGCCCGCTCGCTGATCCGAGCCCGCGCTCTTGCCGAGGTCGTCCTCGCTCACGGTGGCGTCCAGTACGTCGTCCACGATCTGGAAGGCAAGACCGATACCTGCCGCAAAACGCCGTGCCGCGCACGTGCGCTCGTCCTTGGGGGTAAGGCCCGCCGCAAGACAGCCGAGCTCTGCGCTCACCTCTATCATTTTGCCCGTTTTACAGGCGTGCAGCTTTTGCAACATGTCAAGCGAGAGTTGTTCGCTCTCTCCCGCAAGATCCATCACCTGACCGCCGATCATACCGAAATCGCCCGCCGCGCGCGCAAGAGCAAGTGTTGCGGCGCGCACAGTTGCGTCTCTCACGGCAGTATTACCCGCCAGTACCTCAAAGGATCGTGTGAGCAAAGCGTCACCTGCCAGAACTGCGGTCGCCTCATCAAAGGCCTTATGGCACGTGGGCTTGCCGCGACGCAGATCGTCATCGTCCATACACGGCAGATCATCGTGAATGAGCGAATAGGTGTGCAACATTTCCACCGCCGCCGCAAAGGGCAAGGCGGCTTCGTCGCACCCGCCGTACAGGCGGCAAAATTCGAGCACAAGCGTAGGTCTTATGCGCTTGCCACCGGCAAAAAGACTGTGCCGCTGGGCGGCAAGAACACGCGAAAAATCCGCGTCCTCACGCGCAAAAAGGCATTCCAGTTCCCGCTCGACCAGTTGTGCATTCTCCCGAAGGCGCGACGCGATCATGCCTCGGCCTCGGATCCGAAGGGCTGAAGTTCCACGCCGCCCTCGCCGAGTTTTACGGCGTTGACGCGCTGTTCTGCGTGATCCAATCGGCCGTTACAAAGCGCCACGAGTTCCATACCGCGCTCGTACAGCGCAAGGGACTCCTCCAACGGAACCTTGCCCGCCTCCAGACGCTCCACAACCGATTGCAGTTCGTCCAGTGCTTCCTCAAAGGATAGTTCTTTCTTTGCCATAGTTACTCGCTTTCTCGCACACCGCAAACGGTGGCGTCAACCGTACTGTCCGCGAACCGAACGCGGATCTGATCCCCCACCGAAAGGGTCGCACCGCTTGTAATGGGCGCGCCGTTGCCGTCAAATACGGCCGTGTAGCCGCGTGACAGCACACGCAGGGGGGAGAGTGTATCCAGTTTGGCACACAACGCCGCAAAACGTGCGCGTGCCGCTGTAATGTTTCCTGTGACTGAGGTCTGAGCCCGCTCGGCAAGGAACGCGACCGTCATACGTCGCTCCTCCATATAGTAACGCGGTGAGCGCAGTGCATCAGCACCCGCAAGCCGTGTAAGGGCCGTACGCCGTTGTGAGAGCGTTCGGCTCATCACGTCGCTAAGGCGTCCTGCCGTGCCAAGCAGTGCGCGGCGGAGTTCCGACACATCGGGCACCGCGAGTTCTGCGGCCGCAGAAGGCGTGGGCGCGCGCAGATCGGCGACAAAATCACAAATGGTGAAATCGGTCTCGTGTCCCGCGGCGGAGATCACGGGTATGGGAGAGGCCGCCACGGCACGGGCAAGTTCCTCGTGATTGAAGGCGAAAAGATCTTCGGCAGAGCCGCCGCCGCGTCCGATGAGGATCACGTCAACGGGAACGTGCTCGTTAAAGCATCGAAGACCCGCCATCAGACTCGCGGGTGCGTCACTTCCCTGCACAAGCGCGGGATACAGGAACACCTCGGCCATCGGAAACCTTCTGCCAAGGATCTGGAGCATATCGCGCACCGCCGCCCCCGTGGGCGAGGTCACGATGCCGATCCTTTGCGGATAGCGCGGCAGGGCGCGCTTTCGCGCCGCATCGAAGAGTCCCTCTGCCTCCAACTTCCGTCGCAGTTGTTCATAGGCCAAGTAGAGTGCACCGACGCCGTCGGGTTGCATATCGTCCACGTAGATCTGGTACTGTCCGTCACGCGGAAAAACCGAGACGCGGCCGTGCAGGATCACTTTCATGCCGTTCTCGGGCAGAAAACGCAAGCGCGACGCGTTCATACGGAACATCACGGCGCGTACCAGTGCCCCCTCGTCCTTCAGGGAAAAATAAAAATGTCCCGTTTTATAGTGATTGGTGAAATTAGAGATCTCGCCACGCACAAACACGTTGTCAAGCAACGGGTTGCCGTCAAGGAGCATTTTGATATACTCGTTGAGCTGTGATACAGTGAGCAACTGTGACATGGCGACTCTCCTTTCTTTACGATTGCATCATTTTGGCTCTGCAAAGCAGGGCGGTGCCTGTCGCATTGTCTGCGGAAAAGGCAGGCTCGGCGAAATACACGTCGTCAAGCGACGCACGTAGGCGCGAGGCGATGATGCGATTGCTCATCACGCCGCCCGCAAACAACAGCGGGATCTCGCCTTGTTGCTCACGGAGCCACAAGGCCATGGCAAGCAACGTATCGGCAATAAAATCCAGCACGAAAGCGGCAACCAGGGCCTTGTCTCCCGTGTCCGAAAGCAGCGCTAGGGCCCTGTTTTCAAGCCCCGACAGATTGCAACGTCCGCCCTTGACCGAAATGCGCGGACGTGGTACTTTTTTGGTATTGGTACGTGCCAGTTCCTCCAGCGCAGGGCCGCAAGGAAAGGCAAGTCCCATTGCCACACCGATGCGGTCAATGGCTTGTCCTGCGTTCAGGTCGGCCGTGCCGCCCACAAGTGCGGGCAAAAACTCACAGCCGCTCGGCTCGACGTAAAGCATCTCGGTGGTGCCGCCCGAAACGTGAAAAGCGCCGAAGGGGCGCCCCAACAGATGCAATGCATCCGAGGAATACAGTGCCGCCATAAGGTGTCCGTTCTGATGCGAAAACGTATGCACGGGAATATGCAGACCCGCCGCAAGAGATCGCGCCGCCGCAACGCCCGACAAAAAGCAGGGCATATACGAATCCTTGGCGTCACGCGGCGTGGCAGACACGCCGATCGCCACGGGGGCAAGGTCGCGTAACAGTTCCTCCGCCCGCGTCATCAGGGACGGAAGATTTTTGATATGGGCAAATACCGCATCGCTTTGCCTGAGGCCCCGCTCTCCCTCTTTCACGGGGAGCGGTGCCTTGAGGTTGGCAAGAACACGCCCGTCCTGCGATGCGATCGCCACAGAGGTGGTATAGTTGCTCGTATCAATACCGATATAGCAACGCTTATCCATTCTCTTTTTCACTGATCTCGTTCTTGACGCCGTTCAGCACGCCGTTCAGGAAGGGACGTGCCTCCTCCTGGTCATATTTTTTACACAATTCGATCGCTTCATTGATTGAAACACTTGCAGGAATATCCTCACAGAATAAAAGCTCGTACGTGCAAAGACGCAGGATAGAGCGCGACACGCGGGAAATGCGGCCTGTCTTCCAGCCGTTTGCATGACGGTTGATCAACTCGTCGATCTGTTCTCTTTTCTCGCATACACCAAAATACGTCTGCTGAATATATGCATCCTGTGCAATCTCACGATTTTCGGTGGAAAGAGCGAAAATGTCCTGTGCCGTCTCATCGTGTTTGAATTCGGTTTCGAACAACAGTTCAAACACTGCTTCTCTTGCTTCCCGTCTGCTGATTGCCATATCGATCCTTTCTGCCCGCGCGCAGGCACACGTGAAATAGTTATATCTCATTATAACTTTTCTTATTTACAAAGTCAAGTAGTAATTGAATATTTGCATAAAAAAACGAATAATAAAAGGGCACCACCACGAGTGGCACCCTTTTCCTTTGATTTTTTACATATCGGGTTTCTCTACGGGATCGAATTCCTTCTTACCGGCACCGCACAACGGACACTCGAACTCCTCGGGGAGATCCTCAAATTCCGTTCCCTCTTCAATGCCGCATTCGGGCAAGCCGGTTTCAACGTCATACTCGTAACCGCAAAGTGCGCAAACATAGACGACCATATTCATCCTCCTTGGTGATGTTGCACTATATATCATAGTCAAGAGACGGCATCTTGTCAAGTGCTTTTTTTCACAAGCGCAAAAAAGATTTATGTATTGTCCCTTTCTTCAAAGCGGCGGACAAGTTGTGCCAGCATCTGCGCAGTGCCCTCAATCCCTAAAAGAGCGCTGTTTACGGTGAGGTGATACTGGTCGCTCTTGCCCCATTTTCCGCCCGTGTAAAAACTGTAATAATTGATGCGGCGTTTATCGTTTTTGGTGATCAGTTCCTCCGCCTCCTTGTGGGAGCAACCCTGCTTGTTGCATACGTAAGCGATGCGCGATTCGTAATCGGCATGCACAAAAATGCTGATGCGCCCCTTGTGATTGCGAAGGATATGATCGGCACAGCGACCGATAAAGATCGCGGACTCGCGTTCGGCGATCTCCTTGATCACCTCGGTCTGCGCGATGAACAAACGGTCGTTGATCGACATTTGCACGCCCGTGTGCATCGTGCGATGGTGCGTTGCACCCATCGCCAGTGTGTAAAGAAGACTGCCTGTGGCCTTTTCGTCCACGCGGCGCAAGTAGTCGGGAGGAACGCCTTTTTTCTCGGCGGCCATCGTCAAAAGCTCGTGATCGTATACGCGAAGCCCGAGCAATTCGCCAAGGCGCAGACCGATCTCGCGCCCGCCACTGCCGTACTGCCTGCCAATGGTGATCAAAACGTTTTGAGACATACATTCACGCTCCTTTCGGTAAAATTATAACACATCTCTCGCGAATTGTAAAGAGGAATATGCAACAGAATTGTATGTGATATCGGGACGTGCCACGGAATACACTCTTGTGAGGTGAGAAAATGAAAAGAAAACAGCAATATTTCCTAAACGCATTGTTGATGACCGCAGTGGCGCTCCTGATGCGCACGGCGTCCGTGAGTTTCAACGTTTACGTATCCAATCTGGTGGGAGCCGAGGCAATGGGACTGCTCTCGCTGATCTCGGGTGTTTACGGCTTTGCCGTCACGCTTGCGACCTCGGGCATCCATCTGGCTACCGTCCGCGTCCTGTCGCAACGATTGGAGCGCACGGGCGGCGCGGAAAACGGCAAGTGCTTGCGCGCGTGCCTTTGCTATGCCCTGTTCTTCGGTTCACTTGCAACGCTTTTGCTCTTGCTTCTGGCACGCCCCATCGGACTCCTCGCACTGCGGGACGAGCGCACGGTCCGCGCGCTTTCCATGCTGGCGATCACGCTTTTGCCGATCGCACTCACCTCGGTTTTGAACGGCTATTTTACGGCGGTCAGGCGGGCTTGGAAAAATGCGCTCGCACAAGTGAGCGAGCAGGGTGTGAAGATCCTTCTGACCTGCTATCTGCTCATCGGTATCGCACCGAAAACGGTAGAGGGTTGTGTGCTTGGCATTCTTGCGGGCGGTGCCGTTTCCGAGAGTCTGTCCCTTGTTTTTAACGTTATCCTGTATCTGCTTGACAGACGGCATTTCAAAGGCATTCCACCCGTCAGAACAACGGAGAAAATCCACGTCTCCAACATCGCATTACCCGTTGCCATCAGTGCATATGCGCGGTCTGGTTTACTTGCAATAGAACATATTTTAATCCCTCGCGGCCTTTTGATCTATGGGGCGGGCAACGCGGATGCCCTTGCCGCATACGGCTCACTGCATAGCATGGCACTGCCCGTGGTGCTCTATCCCGCCGCCGTTCTTTCCTCTTTTGCCGCACTTCTTATTCCCGAAGTCACCGAACAGCAATCCGCCGACAACCGCGTGGAGATCCGTTATATCGCGGGGCGCGTTTATCAAATGACAACGCTTTTTTCAGTTGGTGTGGCGGGTATTATGCTCTTCCTTTCCACGGCGCTCGGCCACGCACTGTACGAGAGCGACGAGGTGGCGCACTTCATCAAACTTCTCTCCCCTCTCGTCCCCATTATGTATATGGACACCGCAACCGACGCATTACTCAAAGGCCTTGGCGAGCAGGTCTATTCTATGCGCGTGAACATTTTTGATGCGTTCGTGTCCGTGATCTGTGTAGCGTTTCTTGTGCCCGTTTTCGGGATCCACGGCTACGTGATCACCATTTATATCACAGAGATCCTCAACGCGGCCTTGAGCATCGCACGCCTGTTGCGCGTCAGTGGCTTCCGCCCCAGGGCAATGACACTGCTGTTGCGTCCGCTTCTGTGCGTGATCGGTGCAACGTGCATCACGCGACTCTTGGCGGCATATCTTCCCTTTCCCACGCAAACGGCGGGGCTTGTGATCGCCATTTTGCTTTCTGCTACACTCTACCTCCTACTTCTTCTTGCTACGGGCGGGTGGCATTATCGGGATCTGCAATGGCTCGTGCGTGCCTGCCTTCCGTCAAAACGCACCGCGAAACAGCCCTGATCTTCGTGCGCGCGTGTATAAATTGTTAAAAATTGCGCAATGTTTAAAAAAGCTATTGAAAAAGCAATAATAATGTTGTATAATTATCGTGGGTATCGATTGCAAGAGCAATCCCAAATATAAGAGGAGATATAACAGATTATGACCAACAACAAGTACGTTTTGAATTGGATCAACGAAATGGCCGAGATGACCAAGCCCGACAAGATCGTTTGGATCGACGGCACCGAGGAGCAGGCAGAGGCACTGCGCGCCGAGGCATGCTCGACCGGCGAGCTGATCAAGCTCAACCAGGAACTGCTCCCCAACTGCTACCTGCACCGCACCGCTGTCAACGACGTTGCGCGTGTTGAGGGCAGAACCTATATCTGCACCCCCACCAAGGAGGAGGCAGGTAACATCAATAACTGGATGGCTCCCGACGAAATGTACGCCAAACTCAAGAAACTCTACACGGGCTCTATGAAGGGTCGCACGATGTACGTGATTCCCTACTCCATGGGCGTTGTTGGCTCTGATTTTGCAAAGTACGGCATTGAGCTCACCGACTCGATCTACGTCGTGCTCAACATGCTGATCATGACCCGCGTTGGCACCAACGTGCTTGAGGCACTTAGCGACAGCGCCCAATATATCAAGGGTCTGCACGCACGCGCCGATATCGACGAGGAGAACCGCTATATCACGCACTTCCCCCAGGACAACACCATCATGTCCGTCAACTCCGGTTACGGCGGAAACGTGCTCCTTGGCAAGAAGTGCTTTGCACTCCGCATTGCTTCCTACCTTGGTCGCAAGGAGGGCTGGATGGCTGTGCATATGCTCATTCTCGGCGTGAAGTATCCGAACGGCGAAAAGAAGTACGTCACCGCCGCATTCCCCTCTGCTTGCGGTAAGACCAACCTTGCTATGCTCATTCCTCCCGCAGGTCTCAAGAAAGAGGGCTACGAGGTCGAGTGCGTAGGCGACGATATCGCTTGGCTCCGTGTCGGCGAGGACGGCCGCCTGTGGGCTGTCAACCCCGAGAACGGCTTCTTCGGCGTAGCTCCCGGTACCAACGAGAAGTCCAACCCCAACGCTCTTGCTACCACCAAGCGTGATACCATCTTCACCAACGTGGTACACGACACCAAGAACAACACCGTTTGGTGGGAAGGTCTTGACAACAATCCTCCCCAGCCCGGCAACGCGATCGACTGGAAGGGCAATCCTTGGGACTGCACCAAGTTCGACAAGAAGGATAAGTCCACCTGCGGCGCACATCCTAACTCCCGCTTCACGGCACTTGCCGCAAACTGCCCCTGCATTTCTCCCGAGTTCAATAGTCTGAAGGGTGTTCCCGTATCCGCTATCGTATTCGGTGGCCGCCGCGCAAAGACCGCTCCCCTGGTTTACCAGTCCTTCAACTGGCAGCACGGCTCTTTCGTTGGCTCTATCATGGCTTCCGAGACCACCGCTCCCGCCGCAGGCGCAGTCGGCGTAGTCCGTCGCGATCCCATGGCTATGCGTCCCTTCGTCGGCTACAACATGGGTGATTACTGGCAGCACTGGCTGGATATGGGCAAGAAGATCCCCAATCCTCCCGCAATCTTCCACGTCAACTGGTTCCGCACCGATGACGAAGGCCACTTCATCTGGCCCGGTTTCGGCGACAATATGCGCGTCCTTCTTTGGATCCTTGCTCGTTGCGAGGGTAAGGTTGACGCTGTTGAGACTGCAATCGGTTACGTTCCGAAGGCAGAGGACATCAACATCGAGGGTCTTGACGGTATCACCGTTGACACCATCCGCGACCTGCTCTCCGTTGACGTTGCTTCCTGGAAGGAAGACGTTGCCAACATCAAGGAGTTCTACGCTCAGGTTGGCGATCACGTTCCCGCTACGATGTACGAGGAACTTGCCGCTCTTGAGGCACGCCTCGGCTGATAAGTCAAATAAAAAAGACCGAACGGAAATCCGTTCGGTCTTTTTTTCTGTTTCATTTCGCAATTTCGTCAAAGTACACCTTTGCGATCTTCAGACAGTTCAGCGTATAGTCACCGCCGTTGCTGTGATAATATGCTACGAGAAATCCGTCTTGCGTCGCCATTATCGCAGGATAACAATAGGTGCTTGAGAGATCGTCCTCCAGCAAAAACGCGCGACTTGTGAATGCGATCATTTTTTTGCCGGTGATGTAGCCGTCAAGGCATTCGAAAGAGCGCCCTCTGTCATCGCTTACCGCGCAGACAAACGGTGTGCGTCTGATGCTGCCTCTTACCGTATAATCCTCTCTGGTGCAAAGACACGGCACGGGATTGAAGACCGCAACCGTATATTCTCCGACGTCCTTCACGCGCATGGGCGAGTCGGGCGAGGTGAAATAAAAGTTCGGCTGGGCAGGCGTCCAGGACGCGCCGTTATCACAGGAACGCGACTCATATTGATGTCCGTACGGCGTGCGGCACCACATCCAGAGTTTGCCGTCTTCAAGCTCATAAAGTCCCGGCTCCGCAAGACCGCACTTGTTCTCGGAAAACGGCGTTTCGAATACGTGATCGAGCACGCCCCAGGTGGCGCCGTCATCCTCCGAATAAGCGATGATCACGGTAGCGGCGTTATCCCTTGTGCTCGCTGACATCGGCATCAGGATTCTGCCGCTTTTCTGCACGAGAACGCCGTCGTTGATACCGCAATAATAGCCGTCGTCAACACCCATCACGATAGGCGCGCTCCAACTTTTTCCCTCATCGGCGGAACGGGTAAACATCGGCATACATAGAAGATCCGTGTAGTGCGTCATTTCCTTTTTGTTCTTGTTTTCCTTGCGCAGGAATATCATGCCAAGATCGCCGTTTGCCATTCGGATGAGACTGACCGACATATAATTCTCGGCACTATCGTCCTTTTCGAGCAACACAAACTTGTCGCTCCAGCTTTCTCCCTCGTCACAAGAGATACAAGCGCAGATATGCGCTGTGGCGTGGTCCGCCCAATCTTTTCCGAAATATTCGGTATAAGCGTACAGAATATCCCCGTTTTTCAATCGGATAAAGGCACCCTCCCCGTTTCGGGGATTTCCCTTGCCCGTTTCAAGAAATAAAACCTGCTTGCCTATTTTTTTCATTTCTATACCTCTGTGCGCCGCCTGTGTCGTTATGCCCAGTGCATACCCGTGGGCTTTTCCTCTTTGATGATCAATTCCGCAAGGAAGCGGACGGCCTTTTCCAGACCCTCTTCCGTGGTCATCAAACTATCCTCGTGCTCGATGCTCATCACACGATCGTAACCGACAAGACGTAAAGCGGAGATCATATCGCGCCAATATTCCGCGCCGTTGCCGTAGCCAACAGTGCGGAAGATCCAGGAGCGGTGCAGTTCGTCACCGTAATGATTGGTGTCCAGAACACCGTTGACCGCGGTGTTATAGCGGTCGATCTTGGTATCCTTGGCGTGTACGTGATAAATGGCCGCGCCAAGTTCTCGGATTGCCGCCACGGGGTCGATGCCCTGCCAGATGAGGTGAGAGGGATCAAAATTAGCGCCAATCACGTCGCCCACGGCCTCACGCAGACGAAGCAACGTCTTGGGATTATAGACGCAGAAGCCGGGGTGCATCTCAAAGGCAATGCGCGTCACACCGTGTGCCTTGGCAAATGCCGCCGTTTCACGCCAATACGGGATCAGTACCTCGTTCCACTGGTAGTCCAGCACGCCAAGGAAATCCTTGGGCCAGGGGCAGGTCGCCCAGTTGGGTGTCTTATCCTCGGGAGAGCCGCCGGGGCAACCCGAGAAGGTGATCACAGTGTCTACACCGATTTTTTCGGCCAACAGCACCGCGTTGCAGAAATCGTCGTGAAACTTCTTTGCAACGGCCTTGTCGGGATGCACGGGATTGCCGTGCACGGCAAGTGCGCACACCTCGATGTGATGACGCGCAAAGGCATCACGCCACTCAGACAGTGCTTTGTCACTTGCCAAAAGCGCGCCCGCGTCACAATGGGCTTTTCCCGGATATCCGCCGCACCCGATCTCCACACTCTTGATACCCAACGCTTCAAATTTTGTAAGCGCCGCGTCCAGCGAAAGCGAGCCGAATAAATTGGTCAGTACACTCAATTTCATAAAAAGGATCCCCCTTTATCTTCTTTCTTTGATTTCATCATATCATTTTTTTCGCCGCAATGCAAGACAAAATTTGTCCTCTATCGGCCAAAAAGCACAAAAACATAAAAGGGACGCCGTGCGGCGTCCCTTTTATGTTTCAGGTAATTAGATCTGTTCCTTTACCTTTGCGGCCTTACCCATGCGGTCACGCAGGTAGTAAAGCTTTGCGCGGCGAACCTTACCAACACGGGTAATTTCAACCTTTGCAACGTTGGGAGAATGGATGGGGAAGGTCTTCTCAACACCAACACCGTAGGAAACGCGTCTTACGGTAAAGGTCTCGGAAATACCGCCGCCATGCTTTGCGATGACAGTGCCTTCGAAAAGCTGGATTCTCTCCTTGGTGCCCTCCACGATCTTGTTGTGGATACGGACGGTGTCACCGATGCGGATCACCGGCACCTCTTCCTTCAACTGCTCGTTTGTAAAAGCCTGAATCAGATTCATTTTGGCCTCCTTAAAAATCCGGATGTTCATGCAGAGCTGCGCAGCGGACCACCCTTAAATTTGTGTTCACACACGCAGACTATTATATCATAACCAAAATAGAAATGCAAGACTTTTTTTAATTTTTTTTGCTATATTTCCCTGTTTTTTTGAGAATATCCAAAAACGCGATCCCGCGCCGCCGCAAAAAGCACAGTGCCTCCCACAAAAGAGTACGCACAGGCAGGAGCGATAGAAGCGAAAAAAAGAAACCGTACGCCAAAAATCCCCGCAAAAGGAAGAGTGCGGACACAAGCAAAAACCCGAGTGATACGGTAAGCACGGGGGCAAAACGCGGGAAGGCAAGATACCGCCCCGTGTGCCACAGACGCAAATAGAGTAACAGTGCGTACGAGAGCGCGGTGGCGAGTGCCGCGCCCGAAGTGCCGTAGCGCGGGATCAGCAAAAGATTCAACGTCACGTTGGCCGCGGCCGCCACAAGACCCGTATACAGTGCCGCGCCCGAGCGCAAGCGAAGCGTGTAGATACTGCCAAGAAAATTGGCAAGCCCGCCGCACAGTGCGCCGAAAACAAGCAACGGCACAAGCGTTGCGCAACTGGCATACCCCGGGGCCAGGAAAAGCGCGACCAAGGGCTCGGCAAGCAGAAAAAGCGCCGCGCTCATCGACACGAGTATGGGCAACAGCAACGCATAAATGCGCCCGAACAGTGCCGCGCGATCCACTTCCTCGGTGCGCAGAGCCGCATAGTGCCAGGACTCCAGAAAAATACCGATGGCAAGCGTGACGAGCCCGGGCAACCGCCCCGCCGCGGCGTACAGACCCGTGGCGCCCTCGCCACTGTACGCTAAAATGAGATAGCGATCCGATACTGCCATCACCCACCACAACACCGTGCTGGGAATCATCGGGAGCGCATATCTTGCCATTTTTGAGTAAAGCGGACGGTCGAAACGCACACCGCGCTGGCGTTGCGGCAAGCGGCACAAAAACAGTACCGCGAAGGTGATACTGTCGGAAAGGATCACGGCGAGCAGATAACCCGCCACACCGCGATGCCAGACCTTGAGCAACAACACCTGAAACAGCACCGTGAGTGCCGTGCAAAAAACCTGCTGAAGTGCATAAAGGAAAAAAGCGCCTTCCGAGCGCAACAAATGTGCGATAAAAGAGCGCGCGATAGACGCCGCAACGTAAAAATACAAGAGCCACAGATAAGGACGCAAAATCTCGGAGAGCCCAAGTAACGGCAAGCACAGTGCGAACACAAAGAGACCAGAAAGCAGAAAAACGGAACCTGTGCGTGCCGCGCCGCGCTCACCGCCCGCACGAAACCGAAAAACGGCCTCAGGTGCGTGCAAGGACACGATGGGGAGCAAGAGTACGGCCGTGCTCACCAAAATGTCGGCAACACCAAATTCCGCAGGGCTGAGCGCCGCCGTATAAAGCGGCAGCATAAAAAACGTGATCGCCTTGGAGATCACAGATGCGGCACCGAGCAGTAGGGTGTGCGAAAACAATTTTCCTTCCTTTTCCATTGTGCGCTCCTTTCTTTTTTATTTAATATGGAGTAGCAACGTGGATTTCACACCGCCACAATCTTGTCAAACACGGAAATTTGTGTTAGAATGAAAAAAAGATGTATTTGGTGTAACCTTTTCCCTTCTTTTATTGTGTATTAGGGTGAAAGATCTTTCGCAGAAGAGGTGAGTACATGGACGACAAAAGGATCGTAGCGCTATACCTTTCACGCTCCGAGAAGGCCATCTCGGAGACTGCCGTGAAATACGGCAAATACTGTCACTATATCGCCTATAACATTCTGTACAATCAGCAGGATGCGGAGGAGTGCGTCAACGACACCTATCTTGGTGCCTGGAACGCGATTCCCCCTCACGAGCCCGAGCGCCTGGGGCCTTTTCTTGGCAAACTGACGCGCAATCTGGCGCTCAACCGCTATCACCACGATCGCGCCCTGAAACGCACAGCGCCCGTCACCGTGATTTTTGAAGAGGCCGAGGAATTCATACCCGACCCCGCATCCGAGACCTCCCCTGCCGATGAGATCGCACTGCGCGATGCCATCAACGGCTTTCTTCGTACGCTCACCAAAAAATCTCGCGTGATATTTATCAGACGCTACTGGTATTTCAGTGGCATAGGAGAGATCGCGCGCGACCTGGGGCTCACGGAATCGAGCGTGAAAGTCACGCTGATGCGTACGCGGGAAAAATTCAAATCCTATCTTGAAAAGAAAGGGATCACAGTATGAAACGCAAGAAATTACTGGAGTCAATGCAATACATTGACGAAAAATACGTGGAAGAGGCACACCCCGCGAACAGTTTTCCCATGAACAAAAAGAGCATGTGGGTGCGTATAGTGGCTCTTGCCGCCTGCTTTGCCCTGCTTCTCACCGGTTTTAATCTTTGGATGTTTATCCCCTTTGACACCTCCCCGCCCGACGTGTCGCAATACGCCGACAGCGCGTATTATCCCGTCATTCAGCGGTTGAACGCATTGACCTACCAAAAACCCCGTTATAAAAACAACTTCCAGAAGTTCACCGCCTTACTCTCCAATGCACTGGAATCTGGCGTGGATATGGATAAAAATGACGCCGCCGCACCCGAGGCGGGAGGCAATATGTCGGGCGTGGCCGACGACGTCATCGATGGCGCAAGCGGCACGAAATACGAGGAAACCACCGACAATCAGGTCAAGGGTGTAATCGAGGCGGATATCATCAAGCGCAGTGACCGCCACATCTTCTATATGTCAAACGATACGCTTCTCGTGTATAACATCGACAAAGAGGACACCGCACTGGTGGGCTCCTATGAGATCAATCACCCCGATGACGTGAAATACGCTTACAACAGCACCTTTGATTTTTATCTCTCCAACGATTGCAGTACGGTCACCTATCTGTACTCCTATCAGAGCAAGTTTGGCGAAACCTTCGTTCGCGTGGCTTCGCTTGACGTGACCGACCCCACCGATATCAAGCCCAAAGGATATACCAACCTCACGGGCAGTCTGATCTCCTCCCGCCTTGTAGACGGCAAACTCTTGCTGATCAGCGAGTTTTACGTGGAGAGAAACTCCGATTTTTCCGATGAATCGACCTTCATTCCGCAGATCGACGACGGCAACGGCATGCAGTGTCTGCCGCTTGAGGACATCGTATTCCCCGAGACGTTGTCCTCCACACGATATACCGTGGTTACACAACTGGACGGCACCTCGTTGCAACTCGACGGCAGCACCGCCTTTCTTTCCTATTCCGATCAGGTCTACGTTTCCCGCGATGCGGTCTACGTCACGCGCTCCTTTAACGAAAAGACCGAGGACAACACCTATACTACCAGCAAAACGATGACCGAGATCTCGCGCCTTTCCTATGGCGGCAATTCGCTCGTGTACGGCGGATCGGTAACCGTAGAGGGCTACGTGAAGGATCAGTACAGTCTGGACGAATACGAAGGCGTTTTGCGCGTTGTGACCACCACCAGTGTGTCCAAATACCGCAACGATACCTCCGCCGCTCACAAGGAACTGGCAGACGAGGCCACCTCGGGTCTTGGCAGTACGAATGCCAACCTCTACTGCATCTCGCTTGATACGATGCAAGTCGTGGCCTCCAAGGAGCAATTTGCCCCCGTGGGCGAGACCGTGCGCTCGGTGCGCTTTGACGGTACGTCGGCCTACGTTTGCACCTCGGTACAACTCTCGGATCCCGTTTTCTTCTTCGATCTTTCCGATCTTTCCAACATCACGTACACGGACACGGGCACCATCGACGGCTTCTCCTCCTCGCTTGTCAATCTCGGCGAGGGCTTCCTGCTCGGTATCGGCGTGGGTGACTTGTGGGATACGGTCAAGATCGAGGTGTATGAGGAGCGTGACGGCGGCGTGATCTCGGTCGCGAAATACGAGGTCGAGCACGCGGGCTACTCCACGGACTACAAGTCCTATCTCATTGACCGAGAGCGCAATCTCGTGGGTCTTGGCATCAGTCATCACGATCTTTACAACAAGACGGACGACGGCGGACGCTACGTACTGCTGTGCTTTGACGGTTATCGTTTAATCCAACTCGTCAACGTGCCGCTCCAGGGCCCTGACAGCTACAAGCGCGCCACTTATATCGACGGCTACCTGTATATGTTCTCACAGGATACGTTCCTCGTCGTTCAGGTAGAAAACTAAAAAAGATGCGGACAAAGTCCGCATCTTTTTTAGTTGATGATCCTGCCCTCCTCCACGAAAAAGGGCAGCGTGGGGTGACCGCAGAGTGTGACACTACCGCCGAGCATCACGTTTTTATCCAGTACCGCACCGCTGACGCGGGCACGGTCCGTGAGACGGGAGCGCTCCAGGATCACCGCATTCTCCACCACGCAATCGCGCCCCACGTGCACACCGCGAAACAGCACCGAATTCCGCACCGTTCCCTCGATCACACAGCCGTCCGCGATCAACGACCCCTCGACCGTGGCACCGCCACCGTATTTGACGGGGGGAGAGTTCTGCACCTTGGTGAAAATGGGGTGCTCCTCGGACTCCAATAACTCGCCCCGCACGCCACCGTCACGGACGAGTAACATATGGAGTCGATAGTACTCGGAAAGCGAGTGAATGCGGTAAAAGGGCTGTCGGAAGGCATACGTGCCCACGTTGCCCTTGCCCGCCTGGCGGCGCACCACGTCCACGTAGAACGAGGTGTAGCGGCACTGCTCCGCTTCGCGCAGTACGTCACGCAGGAATGCGGTATCGGCGATCCAGATGTGCAGATTGCCGAAGGAAACGGGGTATTCCCCTTCCTCGGTGCCCACGGTCATTGGCAGACCGCTTTGCTTGTGCTTTTCGATCAGGGCGGAAAAATCGGGCATACCGATCGCATCGCAATCGCAACAGAGCACCTGCTCCTCCTCGATACGATCCACGAGGCCGCGAATGCTCACCAGTGAAGTCATACGCGAATCGTAGTTCTGCACGGGACTGGCATACGCGGCGCTGTACGGCGGCACGATATGAATGCCACCCTTGTGTCTTGCCATATCCCAGTCCTTGCCCGAGCCGATGTGCTCCATGAGCGACTGGTAATTGTGATGCGCGATCACAAAGATCTGCGAGAGTCCCGCCCCCACCATAGCGGAAAGCGGAAAATCGATCAGTCGGTAGCGACCGCCGAAGGGCACGGCGCCCATCGTCCGTTTTGCCGTCAGTGCGGGCAATTCGGCATCGTGTAGATTCGATAGGATCAGACCCGCAACACTCATTGATTCTCCCTCCCGATCACTGTTAATTTCCGTCCTGTACCAATCTCGGCCCGGGGCGCGACCGTCACCGATTCGTCCAAAATCGCGCGCACGACCTTGGCACCCGCGCTCACGCGCACACCGCTCATCAGCACGCTATCCGTGACACTGGCACCCTCCTCTATGACCACACCCGAGGAGAGCACGGAATGTGTGACGTTACCGAAAATGCGGCACCCTTGCGAAACGATCGAATCCTTCACTTGGCCGCCCTCACCCACGAACTGCGGGGACACGGCCTCGCTGCGTGAAAAAATGCGTCCGCCACCGAAAAACAGGTCAAAAGCGGGCCGCTCGCCGACAAGATCCATATTCGCCTGCCATAAACTCTCCAGTGTGCCCACATCGCGCCAATAGCCGCAAAAACGGTGCACAAACAGACGTCCCCCGTCCCGAAGCATCGCGGGAATCACGTTTTTGCCAAAATCGTTTTGCGATGCGGCATCGGCATCGTCCAAGGCCAGATAGGAAAGCAAGTACGCAGTGTTAAAAATATAAATACCCATCGAGGCAAGGTTGCTTTGCGGGTGCTCGGGCTTTTCCTCAAACGAGGTGATCCTGCCCTTTGTGTCCGCCGCCAGGATCCCGAAGCGGCTCGCCTCCTCCATCCGCACTTCGATCACCGCGATCGTGCAGTCCGCGCCGCTTTCCTTGTGACGCTCCAGCATCTCACGGTAATTCATACGGTAGATGTGATCTCCCGACAGCACCAGCACGTATGAGGGATCATATCGCTCGATGAACTGACGGTTTTGCCAGACGGCATTCGCTGTTCCCTTGTACCACGCACCGCCGCGTTTTGCCTGATAGGGCGGCAGAATATGCACGCCGCCGAAATTGCGATCCAGATCCCACGGTTGCCCGTTTCCGATGTATTCGCTGAGCAAAAGTGGCTGATACTGTGTCAGCACACCCACGGTGTCGATGCCTGACGCCGTGCAGTTGGACAGGGGGAAATCCACAATGCGGTACTTGCCGCCAAAGGGTACGGCGGGCTTGGCCAGATTGCTTGTCAGGGGCTGTAAGCGGCTCCCCTGTCCGCCCGCCAACAGCATTGCAATACATTCTTTTTGTTTTCTCATATAAAACCTCACTATTTATCGGTTTTATCATTGTATCACCGCACGCGTGTAGAAAAGGCGCGAAACGCGTTCAGGGCAAAAGAAAAAGAGGCCGAAAGGCCTCTTTTTCTTTCAAATATGTAAGTGTGTTACGACGGTCATATGAGAATCGTGTGAATACTCCACGGGGATCATACGTTCGCCGTCAAAATTCACGACGGAATAGGAAGAGTTGGAGGGATAGGGATGCTTCGCGGTTGCCACGTTGAGTGGCGTACCGCAAATGATCGTCCAAAACGCACGAAGCGCGGCACCGTGCGTCGCGATCAGCACCGTTTTTTCCTCGTGCTTGCGCGCAATACGCACGACCTCGTTGTAAAGACGGCGTCCACAATCCATCGCGTACTCGCCGTTCGGGAACGTAAAGCGCATAAAGTCCTTTACAAAACCGTTTACAAAGCGATCATAGTCCTTCTCCTGGAGGTCGTCAAAGCGAGCGCCCTCCCAGTCACCGCAAAACACCTCGCGCAACTCACGGGAGGGTATGACCTCCATACCGCGGAGTTTGGCGTGCGGTCTTGCCGTTTCCATCGCACGGCGCAGATCACTGGAATACACGGCGTCGATCTCTTCGTTTGCCAGATGCGCCGCCGTCTGCTCGGCCTGCTCAAATCCAAGCTCGGTCAAGGGATAGTCGTTATGTCCCGCTACAACGCCCAGATGGTTGGCCACACTCTCGCCGTGACGAATCAAGATCAGTTTCGTCATATCAGTCGCAGTTTTCCCAGTTATGATACACGTTCATCACGTCATCATCCTCTTCGAGCATATCCACAAGCAGACCCATAAACTTGAGGTCATCCTCGCCCGTGAGCGTCACGGTGGTCGAGGGGATCTTGTCCTTTTCAGCGGACACGATCGCATAACCCGCGCCCTCCAGCGCCTCCTTTACGGCATAGAGATCCTCCACCACCGTGTAGATCTCAAACACGCCGTCGCCTGCGGCGAAGTCCTCGGCACCCGATTCCAGTGCGGTCTCCATCAGTTTATCCTCGTCGACGTCGCCGTCCTCGTTGCCGATGATGATCACGCCCTTATCCTCAAACAGGAAGGACACACAACCCGAGGTGCCCATATTGCCGTGATACTTGTTGAAATAGGAGCGCACGTTGCCTGCGGTGCGGTTGCGGTTGTCCGTGGTGGTCTCCACGATCACGGCCACGCCACCGGGGCCGTAGCCCTCGTAGGTGATCTCCTCATAGTCCTCGCCCGTGTTGCCCATGGCCTTTTTGATGATGCGCTCGATGTTATCGTTAGGCACGTTGTTGGACTTGGCCTTCTGAATGAGGTCGCGCAGTTTGGAGTTGGACGCGGGGTCACCGCCGCCTGCCTTTACGGCCACGGCAATCTCCTTGCCGATCTTGGTAAACACCTTCGCCTTCTGCGCGTCGGTCTTCTCTTTCTTATGCTTGATATTCGCCCATTTGCTATGTCCTGACATGACTTTTCGCTCCTTATATTTTTTCCATTGTTTTGAGGCAAATCAACGGGAAGGCGTTGCCCAGCACCGTTTTGGTTGCCTTGGTGATCGCCACGCGCGTTGCGCGTACGTCCGCGTCCTCACTGCTGAGAATGGGACAGTTGTGATAAAAGCGGTTGAACGCCGCCGCTACGTCCAGAATGTAGCGTGTGATGATCGAGGGCTCGTAGTCCGCGATCGCATTCTGTACGCGCTCGGGGAATCTGGCAAGCGTTTTGAGCAGTGCCGCCTCCTCGGGTGCGGTGATGCGCATGCTTCCCTCCTGCTCGCCCGCACGGCGAAGCACGGAGCAGGTGCGCGCATAGGTGTACTGTGCGTAGGGACCCGTGTTACCGTCGAAGTTCAGCGCATCCTCCATCACGAAATTGATATCCTTGATACGGCTGTTGGAGAGGTAATAGAACACGATTGCACCAACGCCCACGGCCTCGGCAACCTCGTCCTTGTTTTCAAGGTCAGGGTTTTTCTGTTGCATAATGGCGGACACCTCGTCGATGGCGGCCTTGAACAGATCCTTGAGCAACACCACGTTGCCCGTACGGGTGGCGAGCTTTGCACCGTTGATGCTGACCGTACCGTAGGGCACGTGCACCAACTGATCGTGCCAATCGTAGCCCATCAGTTCCACTACTTTGAACCACTGCGCAAAGTGCAGACTCTGCCCCGCAGAAGTCACGTAAATAGATTTATCGTACTGATACGTGTTCTTGCGGTAGACCGCGGCTGCAATATCGCGCGTGGGATACAGCGTGGAGCCGTCGCGCTTGAGGATCAGGCAGGGTGGCATATTGTAGGGCTCAAGATCCACGATAGATGCACCGTCGTCGATCTTCAAAAGCCCCATATCGCGCAGTTTTTGTACTTGCTCTGGCATCTTGTCGGTATAAAAACTCTCGCCCTTATAACTGTCAAACTCGATGCCGAGTTGGCGGTAGGTCTTCTGATACTCCGAAAGACTAATGTCGATAAACCAACGCCAGAGCGCGAGGTTCTCCTCATCGCCCATCTCCAACTTGTGGAACTCGGCACGTGCCGCGTCACCAAGTGCGGGATCGGCGGGGATCCCCTTTTCCTCGTTGCCGGAAATGGCGTTGTTGATCATCACGTACAATTCGACCAACTTGTCAATGCCGCCCGCCTCGATCATTTCGCGGTTGCCCCATTTCTTATAGGCCACGATCAACTTACCGAACTGGGTCCCCCAGTCGCCGAGATAGTTGATACCCACACAGGAGTAGCCCGCAAACTCGTGCAACTTTTTCAGCGAGTGGCCAATCACAGTGGTGCCCAAGTGTCCAATGTGGAAGGGCTTTGCCACGTTGGGCGAGGAGTAGTCCAGCACCACGGTCTTACCCTTGCCAAGATTACTGCTACCATAGGTCGCACCCTTTTCCAGGATCTCACCCATCACACTGTCCGCCAGATACTCCGTGGAGAGCGTAATGTTGAGATAGCCGTTTACGGCCTCGGCGTGTGCCACACAGGGGACGTCCGCCACGCACTCGCAAAGTGCGGCCGCGATCTGTACGGGCGCACGTCGAAGCGTGCGGCTGAGTTTAAAGCAAGGAAGCGCCAGATCACCCATACCCTCATCGGGCGGATATTCCAGCATCAGCGAGAGTTCCTCCTCGGTGAGCACCGAGGGAGCACCCAGTGCCGCAATGCCCCTCACAAGGCCCGCGGCGATCATTTTTTTCATCGTCAGCATAATGTTCCTCTATTTTTCTAAAATGACAATTCAAGATATCTCAAAAGTGAGAAAGATGCAAGAGAGGGCTTATTCGCCCGCAACGGCAAGACCGCGCACCATCACGTCGGGGGCGGCCATCACCGTGGTAGAGGGTATGCCCATTTCCACGTTGTTTGCCACGCCGTCAATTTGCTTCAGCAACTGGAAGAAGTTGCCTGCCACGGTAAAACTGTGCACGGGAGCGGCGAGTTTGCCGTCCTTGACCAGAAAACCGGCGCTTTCGATCGAGAAATCACCCGTCACAGCGTCCGCACCCGCGTGCAGACCCTTGAGCTCGTTGATATAAATGCCCTCGCCCATACGTCCGATCAGTTCCTCGCGGCTCTCACTGCCGGGGGCGATGCGCAAGCAGTAGGGTGCGATCGACACGGGATCGGCATAGCCGCGTGCGGCGTTGCCCGTGGGAGCGACCCCCGCTTTTTTGGCATTAGTCAGATCGTAAAGGAGCGTCTTCAATACGCCCTGATCCACCAGCGTTTTGGCGCGCGTGGGCACGCCCTCGGCGTCAAACGCACACTGCATCGTGTTTTCCGCAAAGAAGGGATCGTCAACAAGCGTCAGGCACTCTGCCGCAATCTGCTCGCCCTCCTTGCCCTTCAGCAAGGAAAGTCCCTGCAATGCGTTCTTACCGCTGAAAATACCCCAGAAGGCAGAGAGCAGAGAGCGCACCTGCTGTGCGTCAAAGATCACGTCATAGGTGCCCGTTTTCACACTACCCGCACCAAGACGCGCAATGGCCTCGGCCGTGGATCTCTCCACAATGCCGCTGTCCGTGGAAAGCGTAGGTGCGAAGGCAACGCCGAAGGAGGGCTCTTTTCCGTCGTTGATGATCGCCTCAACAAAGGTATACACCGCACCCGCCGTGCGAGAAAGCGACAGACCCTCGGAGTTGGCCAGTGCCACGGACACGCGGGAGGCGCCTGCGGCAGAGGTGGTGCCGTCGGTCATCATCTCACTCTCGGCATACAACTTTTCTTGCAGATCCATCACGGTGTGACGCAGGGCCGCCACACCGGGAAGCGCGGGAAGTTCTGCGGTCACGGCCTGATAGTCATCGGCATCGGAACCGGCATAAAAGATCGGCTCTTCATCGGCATCCACCACGGCGGCATTCGCCACAGCGCGTGATACCAGTGCCTCAAGTTCCTCTTTTTCCATGCACTGCGTGGCGGCAGAGCCGATGCGGCCCTGCACGGCGCAACGGAAGCATACGCCGCCGCCCGCACCCGAGGAACAGGAACTGGGTTCTTTGTTCAGCGCCTCAGCCGATTCGTCCTCGGAGAAGCGGTAGTATACGTCGAATTTGTCAAGCCCCGCACGTGCGGCGGCATCGAACAAAATGCGTTTGATCTCGTCAAATCTCATGAGCGACCTCCTACGGTAATTTTCTTCACGCGGATAAGAGGTTGACCGACGTCGGTCGGCACGTTACCGCTGGCGGATCCGCACATGCCCTGTCCCGTGGCCAGATTCTGTCCGACCATATCGATATCCTGCAGGATCTGTGCGCCACTGCCGATGAGCGAAGCACCGCGCACGGCCTCACAGATCTTGCCGTTTCGCACAAGATATCCTTCGGTCACGGCAAAGTTGAATTCGCCCGTGAGAGGATTGACCGAGCCGCCGCCCATGGCCTTGGCATACAGGCCGTATTCCATCGAAGCAATGATATCTTCGTTTTTATCGGGGCCGTTGGCAATAAAGGTGTTGGTCATACGGGAAGTGGGCTCAAAGGTGTAGTTCTCGCGGCGACCGCAACCCGTCATCGGCATATTCATACGGCGGGAGCCAAGGCGATCCACCATATAGTTTTTGAGAACGCCGTTCTCGATCAGCACGTTACGCGTGGCAGGTGTGCCCTCATCGTCAATGCCGAAGGAGCCCCAGGCACCCTTGATGGTACCGTCGTCGATCGCTGTGACTTTCGAGCCCGCGATCTTCTGTCCGATCTTCCCTGCCATCTGCGACGCGCCGATGCCCACGGAAGTCGCCTCAAGCGAGTGTCCGCACGCCTCATGGAAGATCACGCCGCCAAAGCCGTTCTCGATCGCGACCGTCATCGTGCCAGCGGGACAGTAGACGGCGCCGAGATTGGTCAGCGCCTGCTTTGCGGCGCGCTCACCCACGGACTTGGGCGATACCGTTTCAAAAAATTCAATGCCCATACCGGCACCGGGTCCATAGAAGCCCGACTGGTTCTCGCCGTCCGCAGACGCGACAGCACTGATGGCAATGCGCGTGCGCACCTTGCGGTCACGGGCGATCAGCCCTTCGGTGTTGGCCACCATAAAATGACGGTCCACGTCTATATAACTGCCCTGTACCTGCGCGATCTTCTCGCTCACACCGCGCGCGGCGTCGCAGGCCTCGCGCAGAATATCCGCTTTTTGTGCCGAGGTCACGTCACCGGGATTGTGACGGATCTCATCGGGCGTCACGGGGTGCTCACAAAGTGCGGAAATCTCCACCTTGCCACCCACCTCGCCAATGGCACCCGCCAGATTGGCGGCACAGCGCAAGAGTCCCTCACGGGACATATCCGAGGTAGAGGCATAATAGGTCTTCGTGCCGCAAAAAGCGCGAATGCCCACGCCCGCAAGCAACAGGTCACGGACCGACTCGATCTTGCCCGAAAGCGAGCGGATCTGATAGCCGCGCTCCTGCTCGGCAAACACCTCGGCAAAATCAGCGCCGGTAGACACCGCGATGCCAAGAAGTTCCTCCAAGAGTGTTTTTTCAATCATAGCGTTCTCCTTATATCAATCAGGGTGACGTTCGCCCAGAATGTTGCGGTACTTCTGATAAAAACTCTCAAAATAACCGCCATCGAGCGCGTCACGGGTCTTCTGTGTCAAATCGTTGTAGAAATACAGGTTGTGTGTGACTGCCAGTCGCATACCGAGCGACTCCTTGGCCTTGAGCAAATGGCGCAGATAGGAGCGCGAGTAGTGCTTACAGGTCGGACACTGGCAACCCTCGTCAAGCGGACGGTCGTCTCTCATATACTTCTCGTTGAGCAGATTGATTCTGCCGTGCCAAGTGAAGAGATTGCCGTGCCGTGCGTTGCGGCTGGGCATCACGCAATCGAAGAAGTCTACGCCGCGGTGCACCGCCTCCAGAATATTGAGCGGCGTGCCCACACCCATCAGGTAGCGGGGCTTGTGCTCAGGCATATGCGGCTCGACCACGTCGATGATGCGGTACATCCCCTCGGTTGCCTCACCCACGGCAAGACCGCCGATGGCATAGCCGTCAAGATCCAGTTCTGCGATCTGCTTCATGTGCTCCACGCGCAGATCCTCATAAGTGCCGCCCTGATTGATACCGAACAGCATCTGTTGCTTGTTGATGGTATCGGGCAGTGCGTTCAGGCGTGCCATTTCGTTCTTGCAACGCACAAGCCAGCGGTAGGTGCGCGCGATCGACTCCTTCACGTACTCGTAGGGTGCGGGATTCTCAATGCACTCGTCAAAGGCCATCGCAATCGTGGAGGCCAGATTCGACTGGATCTGCATACTCTCCTCGGGACCCATAAAAATGCGCTTGCCGTCAATGTGAGAGGCAAATTTTACGCCCTCCTCGGTTATTTTACGGAGTTGGGATAGGGAGAATACCTGAAATCCGCCGCTATCCGTGAGGATCGGCCGTTTCCAGTTCATAAACTTGTGCAAGCCGCCCATATCGCGAATGAGACCGTCACCCGGGCGCAGGTGCAGATGGTAGGTGTTGGAAAGTTCGACCTGGCAGTTGATCTGCTCCAGTTCGACCGTGGAAACACCGCCCTTGATCGCGGCACACGTACCGACGTTCATGAACACGGGCGTCTGGATATCTCCGTGCACCGTGTGCAACACGCCGCGGCGCGCGCGACCGTCCTTGGATTTTAACTCAAAATTAGACATCTTCGTTTTTTCCTTTCGGAGCCGAGAGAACAGCTCGACCCTATTCTTGACTTTACGTTCTGTTAAATTGTCTGTCGATGCTCGCGTGTGAAAGGAGCATTGCCACGGGGCGTCCGTGGGGACAGACGGTAATATCGGGGAGTTGCATCAGTTTGGCGCAAAGTTCCTCCACGTATTCGGGAGGATATTCCCTGCCGCCCTTGATCGCCGCCTTGCACGCGGCCTGGTACAGTGCCTTTTCAAACAGCAGATCGCGCGCGATCGTGGCATCTGTCGTTCCGTCCTGAAGAGAGGAGGCAAGCGACACGAGCAACTCCTCTGCCGCCGCAGGCTTCAGCTCTGCGGGAATCTCGTTCACGCTCACGGTGCGGTTATACACCGAGAAGCCAAAGCCGATCCGCTCGATCTCCTCACGGTAAAGGTTCAGCGTGCCCACGTCGGCCAGTGTAAGATGCGGCTCAATGGGGATCATCATCATCTGCGAGCCGCGCTCGGCACCCGCCAGTTTTTTCTTCAATTCCTCAAAGAGCACGCGCTCGTGCGCGGCGTGCTTATCAATGATCAGTAACTGTTCGCCGCGCTCCACGATCACGTAACAGTGGAATGCCTCACCAATGATGCGCCAGTCCAGCGTACGGGGATCGGGGGGTGTGAGCGGAGCGGGCACGGGGCGCGGTGCGTCCTGCACCTTCGGCTCACTCACCGTCGGCACTGCCTTTTGTCCCTCGTCTTCCATCAATCTGCGCACCTGCGGCAGTGTGATGGGATCGGTATTACGCAGATCGTACGGAGTCATATACCGCACGGGGGCCGAGGCGCGAAACTGCTCGGCCGTCATCTTCGAAAAAGTGACGGGATCGTGCATATCGGGCGTGGGTGCCTTCCGCTCGGGCTCCTTGATCGGCATGGTGGCCGTCATCTGCTCGGCACGTGCCGTTCTCCCCTCCGCTACGGGCACGAAGGCGTTCACAGCCTGCGGGCGCGCGTCAAGCGTCATATCGGGGCGATCACAGTTGGCCTCCAGTGCGGCACGCACGGTATAATACACCGCATCGAACACGGGCTTTTCATTGGAGAACTTCACTTCCAGTTTGGCGGGGTGCACGTTGACGTCCACAGCCTCGGGTGAAATGCGGATATTCAGCACACAGCACGGAAATTTATCGGGCGCGATGAAGGAGGTATAGGCCTGCTCCAGTGCCGCGGCCGCCGTGCGGGAGTTGATGTATCTGCCGTTGATAAAAAAGTTCTGATAATTTCTCTTGGGACGCACGTTGTCGGGGCGTCCGATATAGCCGTCAATGCGAATGGCATCGTTCTCCATACTGCGAACGCGCAACATACGCTTGACGAAATCTCTGCCGAACACCGCATACATCGCACTTTCCAGCGAGCCGTCTCCCGCCGTGTCCAGACGCAGATTGCCGTCGGTAATGAGGCGAATGGCGATCTCGGGGTGCGACAGTGCGATCTTTTCCACGTAGGTGGTGACGGCCACAGTCTCGGCGGCGTCCTTTTTGAGGAACTTGCGCCTTGCGGGCACGTTGGCAAAGAGATTCTCCACGATCACCGTGGTGCCGATGGGCGATCCCTGCTCCACGATCTCCTTCACTTCACCCGCCGAGGAGACCAGCATTGTGCCGTACTCCGCATGTTTGGTGCGTGTGATGATCCGCAGATCCGAAACGGCGGCAATGGCGGCCAGTGCCTCCCCTCGGAAGCCGAGTGTGAGAATGCCGTCCAGATCGTCCGCTTCCCTTATCTTACTGGTGGCGTGACGGCGAATGGCCACGGGAAGATCCTCGGGCTCGATACCGCAACCGTCATCGGCCACGCGCATAAAGGTCACGCCGCCGTGCTGTATCTCCACCGTGATGTGAGAGGCACCTGCGTCGATCGCGTTTTCCATCAGTTCCTTGATCACGGAGGCAGGGCGATCAACAACCTCGCCCGCCGCAATCAGGTTGGCAACGGCAAAGGAGAGTACGTTTATTTTTCCCATATTCCCTCCTTATTGCAAACGTTTTTTCAGGTCGAACAGGAAACTCATCGCCTCAAAGGGAGAGAGCATATTCAGATCTTGGGCACGCAGTGCCTCGATCACCTGTTCGTTGACGCAATCCTCGAAAGTGATGAGGGATTCGTCCTTTTTCTCCACCTTTCGCTCGGCGGGTGCGCTCAATGCCTTGGCGGTGGCTTCCACGTCGGCAAGCACTTCCTTGGCGCGCTTGATCACCTCGTTCGGGAGTCCCGCGAGTTTGGCAACCTCAATACCGTAACTGTCGTCAGTCGAGCCGCGCACGATCTTGCGCAGGAACGTGATGCCGTCACCGCGCTTCTTGGCGGCAATATTGTAGTTGACCACGCCATCCAACTCGTCTTCCAGACTTGTGAGTTCGTGATAATGCGTGGCAAACAGCGTTTTGGCGCCGATCTTGCGGCTGTTCGTATATTCCACGATGGCGCGCGCGATGCTCATACCGTCAAAGGTACTCGTGCCGCGTCCCACCTCGTCATAGATGATGAGACTGCGGCGGGTGGCGTTGCGCAGGATATAGGCCACCTCGTTCATTTCCAGCATAAAGGTGGACTGTCCCGATGCGAGATCGTCCGAGGCACCGACTCTCGTGAAGAGTTTGTCCACGATGCCGATCCGCGCCTCTTTGGCGGGCACGAAAGAGCCGATCTGTGCCATCAGCACGATCAGCGCCACCTGGCGCATATACGTGGACTTACCCGCCATATTCGGGCCCGTGATCAGCATCACGCGATTGGCGGTGGTGTCGAGTTTGGCATCGTTGGGAACGAAATAACTGTCCTTGACGAACTGCTCCACCACGGGGTGTCTGCCGTCGCGGATCACGATCACGTCGCTGTTATCCACCTCGGGGCGCACGTAGTGATTCTTGGCCGCCACGTCGGCAAGAGACAGATAGACGTCCAGTTCCGCCAGTCGGTTGGCCGCGCGCTGAATGCGCTCGCCCTGCGCGGCGATCTCGGCACGCACCTCCTGGAACAATTCGTATTCCAGTGCGTAGAGTTTATCCGTGGCACCGAGGATCGTGGCTTCCATATCCTTGAGTTCCTCGGTGATATAACGCTCACCGTTTGCAAGCGTCTGTTTGCGTATGTAATGCTCGGGCACCTGATCCACAAAGGACTTGGATACCTCAATGTAATAGCCGAACACCTTGTTGTAGGAGATCTTCAACGTGCGAATGCCCGTTTTTTCTCGCTCTTCGGCGGCTACGCGCTCCAACCAGGATTTGCCGTCGGTCTGTACCGAGCGCAGGTAATCCACGTCGGCATTGTAGCCGTCGCGGATCAGTTTACCCTCGCGGAGTACAAAGGGCGGATCGTCACAAATGGCACGGTCAATGAGCGAGCGAAGATCCGTGAGCTCGTCCAACTCCTGCCAGATACGGTGCAATTCGCGATCGGAGCAAACCGACAGCAGTGATTTGATCTCGGGGAGTACCGAGGCGGTGGTCGCCACCGCGCGCAGATCCTTGGCATTCGCCGTTCCGTACACGATACGGGTAATAAGACGCTCCAGATCCAGTACGTGCGAGAGGGCCTCGCCAAGATCGCCGCGCAACATGAAGTTGCCGCACAACTCCTCCACCGCACCCTGACGGAGTGCGATCTCGTGCGTGGAGAGCAACGGGTGCTCCACAAAGGAGCGCAGGAGTCTCGCGCCGGGTGCCGTTCTGGTCTTATCCAGTACCCAAAGCAATGTGCCCTTCTTTTCCTTGCTGCGCATCGTTTCGGTCAGTTCCAGATTGCGGCGCGTGTTCAGATCCATATCCAGATACTGAGCATCGGAATAGACCG
>JAZSGQ010000008.1:0-4454 GCA_045532805.1 Eubacteriales bacterium | reverse complement strand
TCTTTTTGTTCAGAACTCGCTCATCAGCGCGGCGTGGTCACTGCGCAGACGGTCGATGGAGGCGACCTCGATCGCGTCCTCGGCTTTGTCGGTGGGCGTGGTCACAAAGAAGGTGGAAGCGCCCGATGCAAGTGTGAGACGCAACGTGGTGTAGCGCGCGCCGAGGTAGGAGATCTGGCGGCACTTGCGCGATCGCGCGATGCCGTTGTGCGGATCCCATTCCTCAACCGACAGACAGCCACGCAGGAGCACGTGGTGGTTGTAGTCGCTTTGTGTGGAGTTGGAAAAATAGTAAATATCGTACCCGTCATGGGCCTTATGAATGTGATTCAGCATACCGCCGCCCGGAATGGTGCGGTGTAGACCGACCGTGTGGAATTCGGGGTAGATCGAATTCAGGCCGCCCGTGCACTCCAAACGCGGCATCGCGGGCAAATAGACGTCAAACGGTATGGAAAAAGCGTTGAGCGCTTCGTTTACGGTAGAACTGCGGATCATTTTGGTGCCGTCTACGGCGGAAGCGTTGAAATAGAGGAAGTAGGCCTCGCCGCCCGCCTCGTTTTTGTTGTAGCAGTAGTCACGCATGATGCGGGGGTCGCAGGCATCGTGACCGAAGATGTGCTCGGCAATGCGGCGCACCTCACGGTCGTTGTCTCCCGTTTCATCGTGCTCAAACGCCTTGGTGGGCAGAACGCCCGTGGCGATGAGTTTGCCGCCGCTGTCAAAGAAGCGTTCCAGCACCCGCATATTCTCCACGCTGACAATGTCGCACGCGGGGAGTGCCACAACGCGGAACTGCTCGTGATTGCGCGTGTTGTTGAGGTACAGCACGCCATCTCTTGCCTCGCAACGCGTGTTCAGGGTGTCGGGGTGCAATACGGTGAGGTCGTGTCCCGCGTAAATGGAAATGGAATTGATCAGCGTCATATAGTCCGCCGTGGAGTTAGTGGCGGGATACTCGTACCGATCGGCACGGGAGAAATACAGACTGGTCTTGCCGTGCAGATGATAGATGGGATAGAGCATCGCAATGTCCGCCACGTGACGGCCATCTTGCAAAATAGTCTGCACACGGGTGGCGAAATCGCCGAATTTGCGGTCGGTTGCTAGCACCTCGGGTAGGTGCACGGCGGTGTTGTTGACGCCGCGCGCAAAGGCATTCATGGCGTCACGGTAGAGTTGGTCGCTATCCTTGAAGCGGTAGTTGCGGAACAGTTCGCCGTTCACGCGGTCGATGTCGAAATTATAGGCCGCGCCCGCGGCGATCTTGATGGAGTTGGTGCCGTACATATACGCCTTATCCAGAAGGGCCGTGGGGCAGTAGATGCCGTTTTGCAACGTGTCACCGAGCGAGAAGGAGCACCCCGTGAGTTTGGGCTCGCTGAGACTGCCAAAGAGCGCGAGGCCGTGCTCGTGCGCCACGTCACGAAGCGCGCGCAGAATGCCGTTTTGGAGCAAAGAGGCGCGAACGGTCATGAAATAGGCCTTCATCTGCGCGGTTTTTGCGCCGATGTAGTCAAAGAGCGCGGGGTAATAAGGGGCGGGGTCAAAGCCGAAACGCTCGACAAAGCGCTCGTTGAAATCATCGGCAAAGGTGCGGCGGTTGGCACCTAGGAACCCTATGCCCGAATAGGCGAGCGTGGTGAGCGTGGTGCCGAGATAGGGGGCAAAGGTCTCCTCAAACAGGGAAAGGACTGCCTCGATATAGCGGCGCGACGCCTCGTAGGAGAGGTAATTGGCACCCTCGCGTGCCTCGTCCTCCACCGAGAGATACTGGCGCACCACGTAGTTGCCGTGCGGCGGCTGCCACACGATGCGGTCGTCCTTGATGAAGGGGCGGAGATCCACCACCTCGGCGTACTCCTCGTTATAGGCGACGGCCGAGAGCAATATGCCAGGAGCAATCGGGCGGTCAACCTGCTCACGGGCGGCGCAGACGTACTCACGGCAGATGAGAATGCGCGCACGCAGGGAATTGTCGCCGATGTTGTCCATCGCGCGGATCACGGCGCACTCCAGGGCGGGATCCAGGTGAAAGCCGACACACAGCCCCTCGCGCTTGGCGGTGGCAAGGAGCGTGGCGTACATTTCCTGTACCAGGGGAAGGGTATCGTCGTTCAGTTCGGTATCCAAAGGCAGTTGGGGGATCAGTGTGGAGCAACCACTGCTACGACACAGTGCCACCGCTTTTTCTATCGCGGCACAGATGTTCGTGCCCGCAACGGGTGCAGGCAGATCAAAATAATACATCGGGCGTGTGCCCTTGTCGGGTGAGGTCAATACCGCGCGTTTTGCTTCCATAGTCACGTGCACCACTCCTTTCTCCCCCTATTATAGCACATTCGGCGGGAGATTTCCAGTCCCCCGTGCAAAAACAGTTTCAAACGTGGACGCGGTCGGAACGGATGCTTGTTGCCCTTAAAATCCGCCCTGTTTTTATAAAAAAAGAGTTCTTATTATTTGCGCGGGACTATGTTACAATGTAGGGGAAGTGGGATCACGGATCCCGCGCAAAACCGCTTGAAAAGAGGAGATCGCTATGAAGATTGCGTTTTTGAATGCCGCAGAACTGATGGACGGCATCTCGTTGGTTGCACCCGACCTTGCTATCGAGATCGTACAACCCGAAAAGGCCACGCTGACGGTCACGGTCGAGCAGTGCGAGGCGCACACGCTCACGGTCACACGGAACGGCGATCAGGCGTGTATCACCTACGGTGGCGGCAGAGCGTGCTTCTTCCGCGCGCTGGCGATGCTTTGCGCGTGGGTGCGAGAGGGCGTTGCCGAGAAGACCTGCACGCAAACGTCTATTTTCACTACCAACGGCGCGATGGGCGATATGTCGAGAAACGCCGTGATGAACGTGCCCACTGTGAAACTGATGCTCCGCAAAATGGCGTTGATGGGCCTCAACATGTATATGCTTTACACCGAGGACACCTATGAGTTGGAGCATCACCCCTATTTCGGCTATATGCGCGGCCGCTACACCAAGGCGGAACTGAAGGAACTGGACGCGTACGCGCGTCTGCTCGGCATTGAAATGATCCCCTGTATTCAGACGCTGGGTCACCTTGCCTCGCATCTGCGTTGGAGCGCTGCCTCCCCCTACCGCGACACCACTACCGTGATGCTGGTGGGTGCACAGGAGACCTACAAACTCATTGACGAGATGATGGCTACGGTGAAGGAGTGCTTTACCACAAGACGTATTCACCTGGGTCTTGACGAGACCGCCGACATTGCCACGGGCGCGTATCTTAAGAAAAACGGCTACCGCGAGGGTCACGAGGTATATCTGGAGCACCTGGCGCGGGTGTGTGAGATGGCACACGCGCACGGCCTTCGCCCGATGATGTGGAGCGATATGTTCTTCCGCTTTGCGGGTCGGGGGCTGGAGGGGTATTCCGATTACGATCTGCGCGTGGAATTCACCGATGAGATCACGAAACTCGTGCCCGAGGGCATGCAACAGGTCTTCTGGGACTACTACCGTCCGAGCGAGGAGTTTTACGCCGAGAATATCGAGAAGCACGAGAAGTATCTCGGCAAGAACACGATGTTTGCGGGCGGCGTGTGGCTCTGGGGCGGACACTGCCCGCAGTATAGCCGTTCGATCCGCAATTCCTACCCCGCACTGGAGGCCTGCCGCAAGAAGGGCGTGAAGGAAGTGATGGCCACGCTTTGGCTCAACGGCTCGGAGGGTACGTTGCTTTTCTCGCTCGCGGGGCTTGCCTGGTACGCCTCTTACGGTTACAAGGGCGTACGCGACGAGGACGACGTTCGTGCGACCTTTGAGAACGCTTGCGGCGTCAGTTACGACGATTTTATCACGTGCGAGTTGCCCGAGTACCCCCACGGCGACGTCTATCACGGTATCAGCCGCGCACTGCTTTACAACGATCCGATGGTGGGTCTTGTGGACAGACACGTTGCGGACGCGGGCGTGGATATGCAGTCCTACTACAAGGACGTGACCGCCAGACTCCGCGCGGCGGCCGAGAACAAGGACGAGTTTGCCCCCGCCTTCGAGCTGATCCTGGCGCTTTCTTCTTTGCTCGAAAACAAGGCGGATTTCGGTGTGCGCCTGAAGGAGGCGTACGATGCGGGTGACCGCGACACGCTTGCGGCCATGGCCGAGGAATGTGACGTGGTGAGAGAAAAGTTGGTGACGATGAAGAACGCACACCGCACACTCTGGATGACGTGGAACAAGCCCTTTGGCTTTGAGGTGCACGATATCCGTTACGGAGGTCTCATTTCGCGCTTTGAAACGGTCAAGGCGCGCATTCTCTCCTACCTTTCGGGCGACGTCGCTGTGCTGGAGGAGTTGACCGAGGTTCGCTTGCGCCTGGACGGCCGCGAGGACGATTTCCCCGCCTTCAACGGATACTTCAACTGGTACCGCTACGAGACCATCGCCACGGCGTGCATCATCCATTAAAGGAAAAGGG
>JAZSGQ010000044.1:0-38472 GCA_045532805.1 Eubacteriales bacterium | reverse complement strand
TGGCCTCCGACTTCGCGATGCGGCGGCCGTTCCTTTTAAGGAGAAACGTACTATGAAAAAGACATTTTGGCTATTGCTTGTACTGGCACTGCTGTGTGCTACGGTACTGGTCGCGTGCGACGGAGACGACGGTCCCGAGGGTGAGACGCCCGCTTGCGAGCACGCAAGCGCCGAATGGCGTGTCGTTACCGAGGCAAGTTGTGCCGCAAAGGGTAGCAAACAGCGCGTTTGCACCGCTTGCGCGGAGGTGCTGGAGACCGCCGAGATCGCAATGGCCGCGCACGTGGAAGAGATCGTGGCGGGCTATGCCGCCACTTGCGAGGCAGACGGCCTCACGGACGGCAAAAAGTGCCGTGTGTGCAACACGGTCGTATTGGCACAGGAAAAGATCGGCGCCAAGGGACACCGCGAAAGTGACTGGATCACGGACAAGGATCCCACCGTCACCGAAGAGGGAAGCCGCCACAAGGAATGCCTGACGTGCGGCGAGGCGATGTCGAGTGAAGCGATCCCCGTACTCACCCCCGACCACGTACACGTGGGCATCAAGTGGGTGACGGCCATCGAGGCCAACTGTCAGCGCAAGGGCAAGCGCCAGCAGGTCTGCTCCTGCGGTCAGGTGACGGCCACGCAGGAAATTGCCAAGACGGGACACAGTGAGCAGGACGTGCTCGGCACGGCCGCAACCTGCACCGTGGTGGGTCTCACGGACGGCAAGAAGTGCTCGGTATGCGGCACCTTCACCGTGAGCCAGTTGCCCATTCAGCCCAAGGGACACAAATTCGAGAACGGCACGTGCAAGAACTGCGGCATCGCAGAGCCCTACGGCGTGTGGATCGTGGACGGCAACGGCAACCCCATGACCGACATCATCGTCAAGGTGATGAAGGGTGGGGAACAGGTCAAGATGGTGTCCTATCAGGGTGAATTCCTTGCTTTTGAGGGTCTGGAAAACGGCACCTACACGCTGGAACTGGATCTCACGCAACTGCCCGCGGCCTACACCTACGATGCGGCCGCTTGCACCCTCTCGCCCGAAAAACGCACGGTAACGGTGCGAGTTTTCCGCACCGTGGGTGAGAAGACCGAACCCATCCACGTGAGCGCACCTATCGACAAGGAGTACGCTATGTACCGCGTAGAAACGGGCTCGTATCTTCTGCCCCTTACGCCCAACGATTACACCTTCTTTATCTTTACGCCCTCGCGCGCGGCGGTCTATACGCTGACCTATGAGTGCGATTCGACGCTTGCGATCAGTTACCACGGCGGTGACTTTTTCGTGCAGGGCATAGATCTGTCCGTCGATAACAAGGATATGGATTCCTACGAGAACGGTCTTGCCGCAAGCGTTTACGGCTCCAACCTCGGCTTTTCCTACGTGTTCGCCGTGTATTCGAACGGTGCCACCTCTTGCGTGCTGAACATTGAGAACGCGGGCGACCCCGGCACGCGTCTGGAGGACGAGCCCTGGACGCCTTATCTGGAGGACGAGGCCGTGGTGAACGCGGCACTCTCGGCAACGCCCACGGGCACGTACCAGAACGTGGACATCACGGATCTGACGCTCAAGGCCGTGTTCAACGAGCAGGACGGCTACTATCATCTCGGCACGGCCAGCGGCCCTGTGCTCTATATTGATCTGGTGTCCGACACGCTCTTTGTCAGCGGTCTGCAGACCATCGGCGTGAATCAGCGCATCGGTGTCTACGTGTACGATGAGAACGGTGACGTGCTGGAGAAGCGCAGTTACAACGAGTTGTTCTGCCAGTACGGCGTGGCCGCCGTGGCGGAGGACGCAAAGAGCGACCCCATTCGCGTGCCTCTGACCGCGAAACTGGCCGAGGCCGTACAGAAATTCGGCGAAAAGCAGAACTGGTGGCGTGAGGGCTCGGATACCAACATCTTCGTGCCCGCACTGCTGGGACAGCCCTACAACAGCGCGTATGCGTGGCTGTTGTATTGTGGATATTACGCATAATTTATAATTTCATGAGGAAACGGGCGGCGTTTGCCGCCCGTTTTTTTTGTTTGTGGGCTCTTTAAGGCCTCCCCTTGTGAGGTAGCGAAGCCGCGCGAGAGAAAGGCTTTTTCGGTGCGGACAAGGCGGCTACAAAACGGCTTCTCCTTGAGGAGAAGCTCCCGACGGAGTCGGGTGATGAGGTGGCCGTTCTCGCGCGCGCGCACGCATATATAAAAAATAAATTTAACTTTTTTTGTGAAAAATGTTGATTTTTCGGTGAGGTGGTGCTATAATGAATTTGCTTGTTTGTGTCTGATGCATTCGATGCAAGCAAAATATCACGTATGGAGGCCATTATGAGCAAATCCGTATTCCATAAGCTCCTTGCTTTGTTGTGCGTACTGCTGTGCTTCGTGGTCATCGTCTGCGCTTGCAACGACGATACGCCCGAAGAGACGCCCGGCAACAACCAGCAGGAGACCCCCAATCCCGATCCCACACCCACACCCGATCCTGAGCCCGAACCCGAGCCCGATCCCACGTACACCTACACGGTGACCGTAAAGGACGCGGACGGCAACGCAATGGTCGGTGTGAACGTGCAGTTCTGCAACGGCAGTGCTTGCGTTCCTACTGTGACCGATGCCAACGGTGTGGCCACCCTGACGACCAAGACCGAGGTCAACTATGAGGTGACCGCTACGGCTACCGGCTACGTGACCGCAGTTCAGACCTTCGCCACCGGCGTGAAGGAAATGAGCATCACGATGGTTGCCGACGTCGAGCCCGAGCCCGAACCCGAGCCCGTGGATCCCACGCTTGGCACGATCCCTACGAACCCCATCTTCGTGGAGTTTGAGTGGAACGAGGCAGGCACCGCAGCCACCGCCACCGTGACGGTCGGCGCAGGCAAGACCGTGTACTTTGCACAGTACCGCATCGGCGGCATGCTTCTTACCATCAACGAGGAGCAGCCCGTCCTGCTTGCTGACAACGGCACGATGATGCCCACCGTCTTCGTCATCACCAACGAGGGCGAGGAGGACGCTGAGTACGAGCTCTCCGTTGCTTACCCCTTGGGCACCTGGATGAACCCCGAGGTGATCGACGACATTAGCTTCATCTTCGGCTCCTACAAGGAATCCTTCGAGTACTACTATGCACACACCATTCCCTTCGATGGCACGCTTGAGATCGATCTTTCTCAGTCTGAGCTTGAGATGGTGACCTTCGATATCGAGGTCTACAATCTGACCACGGGCAAGGTGCTCCTTTACTCCGTGGACGCTACCGAGAACGAATGGGGCGTTAAGGAGCTTCTCACCGAGGTGAGCGAGGGCGACGAGCTGCTGATCCACGTGATCGTGGTCATCGACGGTGAGCTGCCCCGTCCCGAGCCCGAGGAGCCCGGCATGGAGCCTGTCGAGCCTGAGGTTTATTACTCTGCTTACCTCACGCACACCGGTATCCCCGGCACGATCCACAATCCTCACTACATCATGGGTGAGGCCGGTGAGTTCGAGGTGAACGGCGGCGAGACCGTTTACTACCAGGGCAACATCGGCGGTCAGATCCTGACCATCGTTGGCAAGTATGCTTCCGTTGAGTACAACGGCACCGTTTACACGCCCGACGAGAACGGTGTGATCGTGATTCAGATCGAAAAGGGTATGTTCGGCAGACCCGCACCCGTTATCCTTGGCGTGAGCAACTCCGATGACGACGCCAAGACCTTTACTTACGCACTGACCTGGCCTGTGGGCGCATGGTCCAACCCCGACACCATCACCTTCGGCGAGCAGACTGCTGCTACCAGCGGTGACGGCTATTTCTACACCTGGACCGCTCCCTTTGACGGCACCCTCACCATCTGGATGAGTGGCGACAACTGGACCTACTCGATCCTCAACGAGACCACCTGGCAGCAATACGACACCCAGGCCAGCATCTGGGAGGATTCCTCCAGCAGCATGACCGTGACTGTTGCCAAGGGTGACGTGCTTCAGATTGTCATCGGCACCGCCGACTACATGGCTGCCGACGTGACCTTTGAGGCCATTTACGACATCAAGCCCGGTTGCGACGGTGCTCCCTTCGAGATCGGCACCATGACGGGCAACTACCTCTACCTTGAGGGCGGCGACACCGTTTACTACAAGGGCAAGTTCGGCGGTATGACGCTGAACGTGTCCGGCGCCTACTTCGCTATCCTTTACAATGGCGTGGAGTACTACCCTGTGCTGGGCACCGCTACCATTCGCTTCCCCGAGACGGCTGACGAGATCGTCTTCGCCGTTGTCAACTACTCCGACGAGTACAACTGCCCCGTTGCAAGCCTTTCCTACCCCGTAAAGAACCTCATCACGCTGGACCTTGTTCCCGGCAACACGGTGATCCCCACCGCCGGCAACGGCTTCCGTTACCTCTGGACCGCCGATGCGAACGGCATGCTGACCTTCAGCATTGACGCCGCCGCTATCGACTGGGCATACGTCAACGTGAACGGCTACGGCGTCCAGGGCGAGATCGTGGACGGCGTTTACACCGTGACCACCCGCATCTCCGAGGGTGATAACGTTGAGATCCTGATCGGTACCGCCACCAAGGGTGAGGGCACCGTCGGCTTCGACGCTGATTTCACTACCCAGGGTACCACCGCAGAGGATCCCATCTGGGTCTGGGGTGCAAACGTGAGCGTTGTGAACGCAGGCACTCTGCACTACGCTGCTTACTTCAACGGTATGATCGTGACCGTCACGGGCGAGGGTGACTTCTCCGTGATCTGGAACGGCCAGACCTTCACCGCCGAGAACGGCGCTGTGACCTTCTACGTGAAGCCCGAGGGTATGATGGGCGGTATGTCCACTGCCTTCGCTATCGTGGGTGACGGCACCTACACCATCAGCACCGTGTTCCCCGTTGGACACAGCGAGAACGCTGATACCACCCTTGACGAGGGTACGACCACCGTTGAATCCGAGACGACCAATTACCACTTTAAGTGGACCGCTCCCTATGACGGTGATTTCACCGTGACGATTGCAGGCGACAACTGGTTCTACACAATCGACAACCTCACCACCTACCAGTACGGCGAATGGCAGTACAGTTCCTGGGGCTGCGAGCCCACCATGACCGTGACGGTTGCTGAGGGTGACGTCATTCAGCTCGTTGTTGGTATGGGCGACGGCACCTCCGGCGAGGTTTCCTTTGAGATGGACTTTGCTGAGGCACCCGGCACCGAGGCCAACCCCATCTGGTTCATGGGTGACCAGAATATGCTTCAGATTCCCGCAGGCAAGACCGTGTACTACACGGGTCGCCTTGGCGGCAGAATCTTCTCCATGGTCGTGACCGATGACATCGTGGTGACCTACAACGGCATCGTGATGGCCGCAGAAGAGGGCATCGTGTCCTTCGAGATCGAGAATCTTGGCTTCTTCGCTCCTCCCACGATCATCGCCATCACCAACAACGGTGATGACACCGCTGCGCTCAACGCAGCATTCACCTGGCCTGTCGGTCACTCCGAAAATCCTGCCGAGCTGACGAACGGTAGCCACACCGCGTACCCCAAGGCAGACGGCATGGGTTACCACTTCGCCTTCACTGCTGAGTACGACGGCAAGGTCAACCTTATCATGAGCGGCGACAACTGGGCATACGAGGCATCTGTGATGAATCCCGAGACTCTCGTATCTACCAGCTACGGTTATCAGACCAGTGCTTGGGACGATTCCGCTCCCTCGATGGTCGTGTCCTTCAAGACGGGCGACGTAGTCAAGGTGATGGTTTCCAACATCGATTACTCCGACGCCACCGTGACCTTCAAGGCGTACTTTGGTCGCTCCATTACCGTTGCTGAGGCAGTAGAGCTTACCAAGGATTACGCGCATAACACCTACTCTACCGAGTACTACTACGTAACCGGTCTGCTCAAGACCGTTACCAGTGCCGCAAACGGTCACTTCAACATCTTTGATCTGGAAGCAACCGACAAGTCCATGACCACCTACTATAGCTGGGACTGGTCCGGTAACAATCGTTACTCTGCGATGACCGAGAAGCCCGATGCCTACGACGTGATCACCATTTATGGCAAGATTGGTGTGTACAGCGGCACGACTCAGATCAAGGACGCGAAGATCTACGAGTGGACTGCAGGCGAGAGACCCGTGGTTCCCGGTTCTCGCGAGCCCGACTTTGACAAGCTGGGTGTGAACTCCAACTACAGCGTTGCTGATTTCGATGACGGCTGGACGGCAAACAATGCGGCCGTCTTAGCTGCAAACGCCAACGGCAAGATCACCAATGACACCAAGTGCGCGATCCTGAACGGTAAGAAGACCGCCAAGGGCTCTCTTACTTCCAATGTGATTGCCGGTGGTGTGAGCAAGATCACCTTTGAGTGGGGTCTGCCCTACGGCGACACCAAGTTTGAGCTTGTGGTCAACGTGAAGGTTGGCGACGAGGTTGTTGCTACCACTACGCTGAACAAGACCGGTGTGGCACAGGGCTCTATGGGCACCTTCGAGTGGACGCTTGACGAGGCAGTGACCGAGGATTGCACCGTTGAGATTCTCAACACGGGTCTTTCCAACTCCAGCAGCAACAAGGACCGTGTTGCTATCTGGGGCGTAAAGGTTGAGGCATGATCTGCCATAAACAGATAGAGCAATAATACCCCAAGGGGCGCACCGCAAGGTGCGCCCCTTTTTTGGGCGGGAAAAGCGGGGCGGCTTATGCGAACAAGGCGACGAGCGCGAACGCAGGGGGGGGCTTGATTTTCTCCTTTCTATGGTGTATAATAGAATGGTAGATTTCTCACTGATTTTTGATAAAAGGAAAGAATGATGACGAAACAAACGATTGACAGGATCCGCCTTGTGTATGGCGCTGTGCTGTCGGTGCTGCTCGTGGTGACGGGCGTGCTGATGATCTGCGCGTGCGTGGGCGTATATCGCAGTGGTGAGCGTCCCTTTTCGCCCGAGAGTGTGGCGGCGGCGTTTTCGCGCATTGCCGTGCCCGTGTGGATCACGGTGGCGGCTCTGGTTGTGGGCGCGGTATTTTCCCTTGTATATCCCCCCGAGCGTGCGCGTGTGCGCGCCCACGTGGAGAAACGTGACGTGCTCTCGCGCCTTGCGGCACGCGCAGGTGACGTACAGGACGCGGTTGTGGCGCGTGAGCGCAAGTTGCGCCGCGTGTGCCTTATCGTAGTGGCCGCGCTCCTTGCGGCACTGCTCACGGTGGCACTTTGCTACGTGCTCGATTTCGACCATTACGGTGCGAATTACAACGCCGCCGTGGTGGCGGCGATGTGCTGGCTGTTGCCCCTCTCGGCAACGGCGGCAGGGCTCTCACTTGCCTACCTCTGTGTTGCCGATGCCAGCCGTGAGCGCGAATGTAAGGCGCTCCGCGCGCTGATGGCGGCAGGCGAGACGACCCCCTCGAACGGGGTGAAAAAGCCCACGGAAAAGTGTGGCCGTGCTCTGCTTGCCGTACGTGTCACGGTGGCGGTGCTCGCGCTTGCGCTCATCGTTGCAGGGGCACTGAACGGCGGCTTCGTCGACGTGCTTGCCAAGGCCATTGCCATTTGCACCGAGTGCATCGGATTGGGGTGATCGGTATGAAAAAAATGATGAATTGGATCAAAAATCACTTGCCCACCAAGCGGCGCCTGATTCAACTGTACGCGGCGCTGTTACATAACGCCAACCTCAAGGGCTACGTGACGGGCAGCATCTACACGGGCCCCGTCAAGTCGATCTGCTCGCCGGGTCTTAACTGCTACTCCTGCCCTGCGGCATCGGGTGCTTGCCCCTTGGGCGCTCTGCAGAACGCCCTCTCGGCCACGTCGCACCGCGCGCCCTACTACATGTTCGGCATCATTGCGCTGTACGGTCTGATCTTCGGCCGCTGGATCTGCGGATTTCTCTGCCCGTTTGGCTTCATACAGGAATTATTGCACAAGATTCCCACCCCCAAACTGAAGAAAAACCGCGTCACGCGCGTGCTCTCCTATTTCAAGTACGTGGTGCTGGTGTTCTTCGTCGGGATCCTGCCCTTAGCGTACGCGTTCCGCGATTTTCCGCTCCCCGGCTTTTGTAAGTACATCTGCCCCGCGGGCACGCTGGAGGGCGCGATGGGGTTGCTTTCCAACAAGGTCAACGAGGGGTATTTCCGAATGCTTGGCCCCTTGTTTACCTGGAAGTTTTTGCTGATGGTCTCGATCCTGGTGGCTTGCGTGTTCATTTTCCGCGCATTCTGCCGTTTTCTCTGTCCGCTCGGGGCCCTTTACGGCTTTTTCAACCGCATTGCGCTCGTTGGCGTCAAGGTCGTGCCGCATCAATGCACGAATTGCGGTCTTTGCATCGGCAAGTGTAAGATGGACACGCGCCGCGTGGGCGACCACGAGTGCATCCAGTGCGGCGAGTGCATTTCCGCCTGCCCCACGGGTGCGATCACCTGGAAGGGCGGCAAGTTCTTCCTGGCCCCCAACGCCGTGGCCCCCACGGCCACCGAGGAGGAGAAAAAGACCAATGCGCGTGTCGCAAAGCGCAACAAGATCGTGCGCGTGACGGCACTGGTGCTGGCGCTCTCGCTCCTTGTGGGTGCGCTTGTGTATTACAACTTCATCGACGGGCGTGTGGAAGAGCCGCCTGTGGAGGATACGCCCCCCGTGACGGGAGGGAATGGCGGCGGCGAGGTGGATCCCACGCCCAAGCCCCCCGTTGGTGTGAAGGTGGGCAACACCTGTCCCGCGATCACATTGGACGTGGCGGGCAGTGACGTGGATTTCCGCCTGTCCGACTATGCGGGGCGCGTGGTGGTGCTCAACTTCTGGTACACCTCGTGCGGACCGTGCCTGGAGGAATTGCCGCACTTCTATGAAGTGGCAAAGGAACTGGGCGAGGACGTGCAGATCGTCACCATTCACCGCGAGGAGCCCGCGCAAAGCGCCGAAGGTGTGGCCGCGTGGATCGCGGTGGACCACGCCGAGTGGAACGACGGTACGATGCTGGTGACCTACGACGCAGGCAAGACCTATCAAAATATGTTCTCGGTCCAGGCCTTCCCCGTGACCGTGGTGATCAACGCCGACGGCGTGATCACGGCGCAATACGTGGGCAGTGTGTCGAAGGCGGAACTGCTCTCCGCCATTTCTGCGGCGAAATAAGCGGCGCACTCTTAAGGTCGTACGTATCATCGCACATTATGAAGGAGACTTTGTAATATGAAGGATTTTTTCGTCTACTTTTTTGGCAAAGGCGAGACGGAGGAGTTCCGCAACTTCTCGCTCGCGCATTTCTTGCCCATACTGCTCGCGGTGGGGGTGATCTATCTGATGTATCGCTACCGCGAAAAAATCGCGGCGTGGAAACACGAGCCGAAGCTGCGCATGGCGCTCGCGCTCACGATGATCGTGTGCGAGATGTCCTATTTCTGGCGGCTTGCGTGCTATCCTGAGCTTGGCGGCAACGCCGTGGATCACCTGCCCATTACTGTGTGCGGCTGGTCGGTGATCTTTTGCAGTTATATGCTGACGTCGCGTTCGCAGGGACTGTTTGACATCGCCTATTTCTGGCTGTTCTCGGGCACGCTCTTTGCGCTGATCACGCCCACCGTGATCACCTACACGGGCCCCACGCGCTTCCGCTACTATCAATTCTGGCTGGAGCACACGCTCGGCTACGTGGCGATCTTCTACGCGATCTTCGTGATGAAACTGCGTCCCACGCTCCGCTCGTTGCGGCGCTCCTACATCGCGCTTGCCGTGCTTGCCGTGATCGCCTACGTGGCCAACAGCGTGATCGGTCCCGGAGCGAATTATTTGTTCATGGCCAAGCCCGAGGACACGCCCTCGATCCTCGACATTCTGCCCCCGATCTTCTGGCTGCGGATCCTTATCATGGCGGCGGCCATCACCGCGCTCTTCGTGCTTTCGTATCTGCCCTGGTGGCTCACCGATAGAAAACGCGGCAAGGGCGAGCAAGCCGCAGATACACCCGAAACGGTGGAGGAAAAGACCACGGTCGAGGTGTGAGGCGAACATAAAAAAGCAAGCGGCATTGCCGCTTGCTTTTTTGATGGAGAGAGCAAACTTTTTTGAAAAAGGGCTTGACAAACGTTTGTTTGTACAGTATAATATTATACGAATCTGCTACTTGGAGAAGTATTCGGGCGGCACCCGCCTGATACGAACCTACAACTTTGGAGAAGTACTCAAGTTGGGGAGCAAGCCGACCGCCGTCTGTGACGGAAAAAGGGAGGCGAGCGAGTGGCCGCCGTCGCAGAACGCAAGCAAGCGCTTGCGAAGCGTGATGCGGTAACGGCAACAGGATCGAAGAGGCGCCGCGCCGAAAACGATCTGCTCCTTGATTTGATACGAACCTACAACTTTGGAGAAGTACTCAAGTTGGCCGAAGAGGCGCCCCTGCTAAGGGTGTAGGTCGGATTATTCCCGGCGCGAGAGTTCAAATCTCTCCTTCTCCGCCAAAAACAAGGACACCCCCTTCAAGGGGGTGTCCTTGTTTTTTGTCGAAAAGCCGAGGTGCGCTTTTCTCGTGCCGCCGCGCAAACGCGCGAGCGGCGCGAGAGGGAGCGAGCCGACCGCTCGCAGTGCGAGGGGGGAGGGAGGCGAGCGAGTTGCAGCGGTCGAAAAAACCGAGGAAAGCGTGAGCCCGATGGTTTTTTCGGGCACCGCAAAAGTGCGAAGCCCGTCCCAGCAGGACGGGCGAGATGCGCACCCGCAACGGACAGGTCGGTTGCCCTTGCAAAGCGGCTACAAAAAGGGCTCCCTCCGAGAGGGAGGTGGCACCCGAAGAGTGACGGAGGGGTAGCTTTTCGCGTGGGACTACCCTCCCACCACCTTCGGTGGTCCCCCCTCCCTCACAAGGGAGGGCCTTGGGTTGGTGCGTACACACCGCCGCGAAACTGATTGGTTTCGCGGAGATCGTCACGGAGCGCTTTGTTGCGCTCCTCACGATGACGCAGAGAAGGCATTGGGTGAGCGATGATAGCGGGGCTTCAAAAAAAAATTGACAAATTTCTTCAAAGGGGTTGACATTTGCTTTGGGGTGCTTTACAATGGGGGCGAAACGATCCTGTCGGGCAATAAGCTGCGTCTCGCGACCGAGCGCAGCGAGTGTCGACGTGCTCGCCGTAGGCGAGGACAATCGTCGTTGCTCCTCGTGGGAAATCTCGGCGTATGACAAATACGCCATCGTCTTCCCACTGCGGTGACGCCTAGACATACTTGCTTCTTGCCCGACAGGGAAAAGACAGAGCCGCAAGGGGACCTTTTCGCGAGGACTTTTGCGGCGTGTCCTTCGTTTCCAGGTGCGCGCATAAGGGTGCGCGTGCCCCGACACTTGACGGTCAGGTGTCGAGAAAAGGAAAGGAGAGCCGCCACTCCGTGCGGGCACTCCAAGAGGTGCCGCAAGGCGGCAAGCGTATGACAGTCACGTTTCCCATCAATGTACGCTTACAGGAGGGCAAGGCCGAACGTCTGCTTGCCCATCACAAAAAAGACGAGCCCATTCTCTTCGCCATTGTGGGCGAGATCGCGAGGAACAGCGGCTACCGCGACACGGCACTGGCCGTGACGGCGCGTGCGCTGTTTACCGTGGATCTGGAGACGGGCGAGCGCGACGAGGTCATTCCCTTTGCCGAGGTGGAGCGCATCTTCACCAAGCGTATGTACGGCAACGGTATGCTTCGCGTGAAGAAAACGGACGGCGAGACGCTGGACGTATTCCGCTTTACCTTCACCGTGGCGGGGCTTTGCGACGCGGCCATCGCGTTTGTGACGGCGGTGCGCGACGGTGCCGACCCCACACATGAAATGGACGCCATTGAAGGCGCTTTCGATAAACTCCTTGCGGTGTGTCCCAAGTGCGGACGCACCCTCTCCGCCCCCGGCGTGCCCTGCCTTGGCTGTATGCAAAAGGGGAAACTCTTGCGCTGGCTTGGCGGCTACTTAAAGCCCGAAACGGGGATCCTTATCATATCCGTGATCCTCTCCGTGATCACCACGGCCATCGCGCTTCTCCCTCCGTTGCTCACCAAAACGCTGGTGGACGATATTATCCCCGGATTTGATCGCCAGGGGCTTTTGTTCGTGGTGCTGTTGCTTGTCGGCGTGAACATTCTGCGCTATCTGCTGGCGGGCATTCGCGGCTATATGCTACGTGTATCGGGCAACCGCATCGTGGCGCACATTCGCCGCGAGGTATACGAAAAGGCACAGCATCTGCCGATGCGCTTTTACGATAAGACGTCGACGGGCTCGGTGATCAACCGCATCAGCGGTGACACCGCCACGTTGCAGGCCTTTATGCTCCGCATCACGCAGGAAGTGGTGGTGCAGTTTTTCAAACTTGTGGGCATCGTGGTCGTGATGCTGTGTATGGACTGGCAACTCACGCTTCTCTCGCTCTGTCCCGTTCCCATCATTGTGGTGGGCTCGCGCATCTTCCGCCACAAGGTGCGTCCCTTCTACCGCCGCATCTGGCGGCGCTCCTCGTCCGTGACCTCGGTGCTCACGGACACGATCCCCGGTATTCGCGTGATCAAGTCCTTCACCAACGAGGACGGCGCGACCGAGCGCTTTTCCGACTGTGTGGAGGAATGGCGTGTGACCGACACCAAGGCGGGCAAGATCCTCAACGCCTATCCCGCGATCATCAACTGTCTGATTGCCTGCGGCTCGGTCTTTATCTGGAGTTTTGGCGGTAATATCGTCATCGACGCGATGCAAGCGGGCGAGGTCGGACGCCTGTCGGTCGGTTTGCTCGTTTCCTTCATCTCCTACGCTTCGATGTTCTACGAGCCCGTGAACTTCTTTGCCAACCTCTCGGACTCCACGCAAAACGCGATGGCCAGTGCCGAGCGCATCATGGATATCCTGGAGGCCGAGCCCGAGCACGATTTCGGACGCGGCAACACCGATGCCGATATGGGCGGCAGAATCGAGTTCAAGCACGTCAACTTCTCCTTTGACCGCACCAAGAAGGTATTAAAGGACATCAATCTGGTCATTGAGCCGGGCGAGGTTGTCGGCATCGTCGGCACCACGGGCTCGGGCAAATCCACGCTGATCAACCTTCTGCTTCGTTACTACGATCATTACGAGGGCGAGATCACCGTGGGTGGCGTCAATATCCGCGATATTGATATGCAGTACTATCGCTCGCGCATCGGCTACGTACAACAGGAGCCGATGATGTTCCACGATACCATTTACCACAACATTGCCTACGGTGATCCCTCCTTCTCGGTGGACGAGGTCATCAACGCGGCGGACGTGGCCAACGCGCACGAGTTCATCGTGCGTCAGCCCGACGGCTATGACAGCGTGCTCGGTGAGCGCGGCGTCGGTCTTTCGGGCGGCGAGCGCCAGCGCGTGTCGATTGCACGTGCGATGCTCCGCAACCCCAAGATGCTGGTGTTTGACGAGGCCACGGCGTCCGTGGACTCCGAGACCGAGCACCTGATACAAGAGGCCATTGAAAATCTGATCACGGGGCGCACCACCATTATGATCGCGCACCGACTTTCCACGCTGGCCAAGGCCACCAAGATCGTGGTCGTGGACAACGGCTCGATCATCGAGTGCGGCTCGCCGCAGGAACTCATGGACAAGAAGGGCAAGTACTACCGACTGGTGCAGATCCAGTCGATGTCGGATAAGCTCGCCGAGGAACGTCGCGCGGAGCGCTTGTGAGGTGATGGCTATGGCAAGATTTTATATTGACCGCTACACGGCAAAGATCGAGCGCACGGATATGTATCTGGTGCGTGTGACCAAAAAGGACGGCAGTGTGATCGAGGATCTGGAGCCCAGACGCCTGTTTCCCGTGACCAACAAGGAGATGTATATCACGCTTCTGGACAGCGACGAGCGCGAGGTCGCCTTTGTGCGTGATCTCTCGGAACTTGACGAGGCGAGCGCCGAGGCACTGCGTGCGTGCTTTGAGGAGTACTACCGTGTGCCGCGCATTACGGCGCTTCTGGACAGCCGCGAGAAGTTCGGATCGCTCACCTGGGTGGTGGAGACCGACCGCGGCGGCCCTGTGACCTTCCGCATCCGCAACCGCCACAGTGATATCAAGATGATGCGGGACGGTAGGATCCTGGTGCGTGACACCGATGATAACCGCTACGAGATCGCGTCCTTTGACGCGATGGACGCGCGCAGCAAGCAACTGCTGTTTTCCTATCTGTGAGATCTTGGGAGAGCCCTCCGACGGAGGGCTCTCCTTTTTTTGGCGCGTGGCGGTGGGACTTGCATTTTGCGCCTGCGCGTGCTATAATGAGATCAGCGGCTACCAATTTATGCAAAAGGAGAACCTCTATGACTATCTTCGGCTTGATCCTGCGCGTGCTGCTTTGTGCTGTCGGCATCTATTTCGTGGCGGCGTTCGTCGCATCACTCACTCGCCTTTTGCCCTTTCTCACGCTGGGTACCTCGATCGCACTGATCTTCACGATCAGGGCGGTCCGCGAGATGCCCGACGGTCAGTCGAAAATATGGATCCTCATGGTGCTCACGGTCGCGATGGTCTTCTTCCACCGCGGCACGGACTATATGGAGCCGCACATCGTGGAGAATATGTTTAGCGTGGTGGACGTGCAGCGCAGGTGGGTCTCGCTGTACGGCTCCGACGACGAGTACGTGATCTACTTGGCGCCGAAAACGGTGGGCGGCTTCTTCGAGAACACCTTTTTCGTTGGGATCTGCTCCTATTTCTTCTACGCAAATCTCACCATGCCGTATACGAGTTGGATCGTGTATATCCCCGCCATCTACTACCTTGGCATGGCGGTGGTGGATCTTTTGGTCGTGCTTGGGCACGCGGTCGGCATCTTTTCCGATTTCCCGACGATCCTTTACTGGATCGCGCGCTTGGCCGTGATCGTCACGGCGATCGTCATCGGCATCACGGGCGGCGGCACCTCCACGGAAAAGCGCGACCGCGAGCGAGAACTGCGCGCGAAGGAACTCTTCGCGCAATGCGCGCCGCTGGTCAAACTCGATTACACCGACTCCTTTGAGGTCGACACCTCCTGGCGCGCGCTCGGCGGCGACTATACCCCCACGCGCTTTCTGTACGATGCGGAGCTGGACGCGGGCGGCTTGTACCGCATCGCCGAGCGCGGCGAGGAGTTCTACACCGTGTTCGCTTACGATCCGCGCCTTGGCGGTCACGCGCGCTTCGCGCTGGACGAGCAGGACAAGTCGGCGTATCTGTTCGAGGAACTCGTCACCAAGACCGAGGAGCACCCGCGCCCCTTTGACGCGAGTAGCTACCCGAGTTACGAGAACAACAACATCGCGGCGCTGTGTGAGCTGACCGAGCACAAGATCAGGTACGCCACGCAGATCATTCAGCGCGATACGAGCGATCCGTTGCAGATCCTGTACGCCTCGCGTCACGATAACACCGCCGAGCAATACCCCAACTATCAGGTCGCTTTCTACTTCAACACCAACGATGCGGGCGTGCCCGTATCGCTGCGCAGCATCGACTGCGAGATCTACGTCGGTGACTACGTGATGGGCTTCGTTTACAAGCCCCTTACGGGCGAGACGCTGCTGGAGGAACTCTTTGACCCCAACAACAAGACGCTGATCGGCTACGAGGGCGGCGAGGGCTCGGGCGAGGAACTGGTGACCTTCCACGAAAAGGTCGAGCGCGCGGTGCGCGAGACGATGGACGCCGCCCGCTACTCGGTGGGGCAGTTCGATTTTAAGATCGGCGTCACCGTGAGGAACCGACAGAATATGAAGATCGCCGAGGCGCTCTACGCCCACGATGCGGGCGTGCAGGTGAGCGCCAGATACAACGAGGAGAACTTTGAATCCTCGCTCTCGCTGGACAACAATGATTTTAAGACCTATCCCCCCGACCGCTTCATTTCCAACCCGCACCGCACGATGTATGACAGCAGTTACGCGCCGCTGCCCGACGAGGGGCCCTTCGTCCGCTTTACGGGCGACGATGCCATCACCGCCGCCGCCATTCGCTACGCGTTTGACACGGAGTATTACCTTGACAAAAACGACGTCGAGGTCGCCGAGGACGGCAGCATCGTGGTCATCGTGAAGCCTGACGATTACTATATGCACGGCGAGGACTACTTCACGGGCTCGGGCTATGTGATCCATCTGGAGCAGCGCGGCGAGGAGCTTGTGGTCACCTCGGTCAGCGTGTATTACAGCAGCGAGGAGCGAAATGAGCACGGAATGCTCGTCAACACGTGGTTCTTCGACCTGGAACTCTACACGGAGAACCGCTACAATATCCCCGCACCGTAACGCAAAATATAAAACAAGAACAGCGGCTTCTAAAAAGAAGAAACCGCTGTTCTTATTTTATGTATTCAATTTTCCAAAAAAGGAAAGAGAACTTTCCAAAAATAAGGGCCTTGGCCGGTATCACAACTTGCTCATGAAGCACACGGCTTTGCCAAGACAACGGACCGCTAACGTGTAGCGCGGTGTTTTGCCGAATCGTGGCGCGTGTCCAGTCTTGGCCGTTATCACAACTTGCTCATGAAGCACACGGCTTTGCCAAGACAACGGACATTGGAAAGTTCTTCGCCAAGGAAGAGCAGGGGCGGGTAGGCGGGGTTTTCTGCCACCAGCATCAGTTTTTGCTCTTCGCGGTAGAAGTACCAGCGCTTGAGCGTGGCTTCATTCTCAATGATGACCGCCGCGATCTCGCCGTTCTCCACGGTGGGCTGCTCGCGGATAAAGACCACGTCGCCGTCGTGAATGCGCGCGCCCGTCATGCTGTTGCCGCGCGCCGTGAGGCAAAAGTCGGCGTCGATCTCGGCGCTGGCGTCCACGAAGGACTCGTGATTCTCCTCGGCAAACAGCGGCTCACCGCACGCGATCTCGCCCAGCACGCGGAAGCGGCGCGTGGTCACGGGACGCGCTCCGTCGGGCAGGGAACGGTCGGCGCGGCGCACGTCGGATTTGCCCAGCAGATAGTCCACGTCCACCGAGAAGAAGTCGGCAATGGTGGAAAGCATCTTGAAATTGGGCTCGCGACTGGCGGATTCATACATATTCACAGTGCTCTTGGCAAGCCCCAGGCGTTCACCAAGTGCGCCCTGCGACAGGGCTCGCTCGTGACGCAGCTCGCGCAGACGTATAGAGAATGTGCTCATAAGACACGCTCCTTTTTTGTGGATTGTACCTATATTATACACGAAACGTGTTCGAATTTGCAATAGGCAATTTTCACAACGTGAACGCTCACATTTTGTGAATTTTGTATCTTGACAGGAGTACACGAATGGTGTATAATAAGTGAGCACGAAACGTGAACGATGCTTGTCCTCGCCTTGCGGCGAACACGCCAAATGTCCTCGCCTTGCGGCGAACACGCCAAATGTCCTCGTGTTACGAGGACAACCCAGGTGACGGAGGGGGAGGTGTGATACCGATACCGTCTATGACTACCCCACCACCGCTGACGCGGTCCCCGCCCCCTTTCAGGGGCCGGACTCTCGGTGTTCGCAAAAAGGAGATTCGGCGGTGGGCTCATTTTTTTGCCGCTGGAGTTCACAAAATGTGGCTACGTTCTATATAAAGTGCGCGAAATGCGAAAGGCGGTGCGTTATGAGCGACGTAAAATGGATCAAACTGGCGGTGGATCTCTTTGACAATCGCAAGGTCAAGCGGATCCTTGCCATGCCAAACGGTAAAGAGACCTTGCTTTTCTGGATTCGGCTCCTTTGCCTTTGCGGCAAACTGAACCAGAGTGGCGCGTTGATGTTCACCCAGGAGACGCCCTATGATGCCGTAGGGCTTTCGGTGGAATGCGGCTTGCCCGTGGAGCGGGTACGATTGATGCTTGGACTTTTTTGCGATCTGGGTATGTTAGAGCGCGATGGGCGTGCCTACCGTGTTTGTGGTTGGAACAAGTATCAAAGCGCACAGGGGTTGGACCGTGTGCGGGAACTTGGCAGAGAAAGGGTAAAAAGGTTCAGAGAGTCCAAGACGGAGAGTAACGTTACCGTAACGTTACGTAACGCTCCAGAAGAAGAAGAAGAAAAAGAACAAGAAAAAGAATTTCATTCAATCACTCATGCGGCGTGTGAGGGCGAGGGGAGGAAGCTGCTTGGTGGCAATTTGGGGCGCGGGCTTGTGATGTTAAGTGATACGCAGATCGATGATCTGCTGGAACGGCTGACGCTGGACGAGTTCAACAAGTACGTGGAGATCGTGGCCGAGTGCGAGGCGACGGGGAAGAAGTATCGCAACAAGACACATTATCAGGCCATTTTGGAGATGGCAGAAAGGGACAGGAGGACGTATGGAGACGGTATGCTGTGAGTGCGCCGTGCCTGCTTACCCCTGCTATGGGGCACTTTGCCCGTGGCGGCAGGCGGCAACGGCGGCGGAGGACGAATGGGAAGAAAGAGCAAACAGGAACTCATAAAAGAAGAGGCCGAGCGGGAGCGCGTGCGGCGTGCCGCGCGGTTTGTGGCACTGGCCGACCGCCTCACGGACAGGGTGGAGGAGGCGCTTTTGGAGGCGAGTACCGATTCCAAGGAACTCAAACAGATTGCCTCGATCCTCAAGGAACTCATGGGCATTTTGGACGTTTGTTCTCCCGAGGAGCGGCGCGAGCGCGAGTTACGGCTTCTCAAAATGGCGCGTGAGGCCGAGGAACGCGATGACAAATGCGAGGTCACGGTGCGCTTTCTGGACGACGTCGGGCAGTACACGGCGTGAGGGGCACAGCACCTTGCGCCGACGGCGAGCGGCCACGGAAAGGAGTAACAAAACATGGCACAGATCGAATTGCAGATACCCGCGCCGAGTGAACGGCAACGGTTATTCTTTGAGGCCACGGAGAAGTACGTGGCGTTTGGCGGGGCGCGCGGTGGCGGCAAGTCCTTTGCGGTGCGCGTCAAGGCCGTGTTGCTTGCGCTCGCCCACCCCGGCATCAAGTGCATGATCGTGCGCCGCACCTATCCCGAGTTGCGCGAGAATCACATTCTGCCCATCTGCCAGTTGCTTTCCTGCGTGGGTGAGGCTTCGCCGCTGGCCGAGTACAACGATGCGCAAAAGCATATTCGCTTTCGAAACGGCAGTCGCATTCTCTTCCGTTATTGCGACACCGATGCCGACGCGGAGCGCTTTCAGGGCACCGAGGTGGACGTGCTCTTCGTGGACGAGGCCACGCAACAAAGCGAGGAGCGCATGAAGCGTCTTGTGGCCTGTGTGCGCGGCGTCAACACGCACCCCAAGCGCATCTACTACACCTGCAACCCGGGCGGCGTGGGGCACGCGTGGGTCAAGCGGCTCTTTATCGACCGCCGTTACCGCGAGGGCGAGGACGCGGCGGACTACCGCTTCATTCGCTCCCTGCTCACCGACAATCACGCGCTGATGCGCGCCGATCCCGATTACCTCAAGCAACTGCAATCCCTGCCGCCGAAACTGCGCCGCGCGTGGCTGGACGGGGACTGGGACATCTTTGAAGGGCAGTTCTTTGAGGACTTTGTGGACGATGAGCGTCACTACCTTGACCGCGTGCATACGCACGTGATCGAGCCCTTCTCACCGCCGCCGCACTGGCGCGTGTATCGCTCCTTTGACTGGGGCTATCACCGTCCCTTCTCGTGCGGTTGGTGGGCGGTGGACGAGGGCGGCGTGGCCTACCGAATTTTAGAGTATTACGGGTGCAACGGCACCCCCAACGAGGGGTTGAAAAAGCCCCCGTCCACGGTCTTTTCCGAAATTGCACGCATTGAGCGCGAGCACCCGTTCCTCGCGGGACGCGCGATTCACGGTGTGGCCGATCCCGCGATCTGGAACGCGGAAACGGGCAAGTCGATCGCCGAGGTGGCCGAGGAGCACGGCGTGTATTTTGAAAAGGGCGATCACGCGCGGATCCCCGGGTGGATGCAGTTGCACTACCGCCTGGCATTCGACGAGGGGGGCTATCCGATGCTCTACGTGTTTCGGACCTGCCGCGCGTTTATCCGCACACTGCCGCTCTTGCAGTACGATAAGAGCCGACCCGAGGATCTGGACACCGAGGGCGAGGATCACGTGGCGGACGAGGCACGCTACTTCTGCATGGCGCGCCCCGTGACGCCGCGCGGCACGGGAAAAACGGGGAAAACCGACCCCGTTCTGGCACTACTGGACATTCCGACGCTTGCGCCGCGCAAGGTTTTTCAAAAAATGGAATTGCTGTGATACAGCAGGAAGGAGACGTATGGAAGAAACAAACAAGAGGGTGGACGGGGTGGAAAAAACGCCGCCCATCGGTGTGGACGAGATTCGGCGCGCGGGTGTACTGCTCGCACGCTACAAGGAGGGCAAGGCGAACCTGGAGCGCAAGATCGTGGAGAACGAACTCTGGTACAAACTCCGTCACTGGGAATGTATGCGCGGCGCGGGGCAGGAGATCCAACCCGTGTCGGGGTGGCTCTTCAACTCCATCGCCAACAAGCACGCGGACGCGATGGACAATCTCCCCGCGCCCACGGTCCTGCCGCGCGAGTCAGGGGACAAGGGCGAGGCCGAACTGCTCTCGGCGATCCTGCCCGTGATCCTGGAGCAGTGCGATTTCGAGCAGGTGTACAGCGACGTCTGGGACTACAAACTCAAAACGGGCACGGGCGTGTACGGCGTGTTCTGGGATCCGCGTGCCCTGCACGGTCTTGGCGACGTGTGCGTGCGCAAGATCGACGTGCTGAATCTCTTTTGGGAGCCCGGCGTGCAGGACATCAAGGATTCGCGCAATCTGTTTCACATCGAACTCGCGGACAACGAGGTCTTGGCCGCCGCCTACCCGCAACTGGAGGGGAAACTCGGCGCGCCTACGGTGAACGTGACGCACTACATCTACGATGACAAGGTGGACACCACCGACAAATCCGTGGTGGTGGACTGGTACTACAAAAAGCCCCGTGCGGGCGGCGGTCACGTACTGCATTACTGCAAGTTTGTGGGGGACGTTTTGCTCTTTTCCAGCGAAAACGAGCCGGAACGGTATCAGAACGGCTGGTATGCACACGGGGAATACCCCTTCGTGTTCGACACGCTCTACCGCGCCGAGGGCACGCCCTGCGGCTTCGGCTTCATCGACGTGGCCAAGGACGCCCAGGGCTTTATCGACCGCGGCAATCAGGCCGTGATGAAGAATATGCTCGCAGGTGCGGCGCCCCGCTTCTTCGTGCGGGAGGCGGGCGGCATCAACGAGCAGGAGTTTGCCGACCTCACGCGGGATTTTGTGCACGTGTCGGGCAGTGTGGGCGAGGACAACATTCGCCCCGTGCAGACCAAGGCACTCTCGGACATCTATCTCTCGCTTCTTGACCGCAAGGTGGACGAGCTCAAGGAGGTCACGGGCAACCGCGACGTGTCCACGGGCGGCACCGCCGCAGGCGTGACGGCGGCCAGTGCCATCGCCGCCATTCAGGAGGCGGGATCCAAACTCTCGCGCGACAACAACCGCGCTTCGCACCGCGCGTTCCGCCGCATCTGCTTGCAGATCATTGAACTGATGCGTCAGTTCTACACCCTGCCGCGCTGTTTCCGCGTGCTGGGTGCGGACGGCACCGAGCGCTATTTGTCCTATTCTGCCGAGGGGCTGGCGCCCCGTCATCAGGGCGTGGCCTTTGGTGTAGATCTCGGCTACCGTGTGCCGCTGTTTGACGTGGTGGTGTCGGCGCAGAAATCCTCGCCTTACAGCCGCCTGTCGCAAAACGAGATGGCGCTCCAGTTCTTCGGTGCGGGCTTCTTTGATCCCACGCGCGCCGAGCAGGCACTGGCTTGCCTTGACATGATGGACTTTGACCGCAAGCACGAGGTGATGCGCCGCATTGAGCGCGCCAGGGACGAGTATCTCTCGGGTGCGGCGGCACTTTCCACGGCGGCCACCGTCCGTGCGGCGGGGGCGTTGCAACTGTCGAAGGGCGAGGCCAAGGCTGTGAAAAAAGTGCGGCAACGGGTGGCAAATTCCACCTCTCCCTCGTGAGGTGCGCCATGGTGAAGGTATTTTTCTCGCTCTCGCGTGAGCGGCTTTCCTTGGCGATGCAAGGGCACGCGAATACGGCGAGCGCGGGAGAGGATCTCGTGTGCGCCGCTTGCTCGATCCTTGCCGCCACGCTGTGCCGTATGATCGAGAACGGTGCGAAAAACGGCGCGTTTTACGCGCCGCCCACCACGCATCTTTGCAAGGGCGACGCGCTGCTTTCCTGCTCGCCCCGCGCGGATTTTCTGGAGGAGTTTTTGCACAACTACTACATGGCGCAAGTGGGCTTTTCGCTCTTGCAGAAGGAGTATCCGGAAAGCATTGACCTGACGGTGTGCGAGGGTTGATCTGACGGGGAAAACGGCGCGATAGCGGCGTTGCTCTCCCACCGTTTTCCCTCGTCAGGGTTACACAGCAGGGCAGAAAACGCCTTCCCCGCAAGGGGAAGGCGTTGGGAGAACACGGTCAACGTATTGCCGCCAGGCGGCAGAAAGGAATCTTATGAATCACGAAAACAACACCGACCGCGTGGATCTGCGGCTCTTTGGCGACGGCCAGGGGGCGGCGGGCAGTGACACCGCGGGAGGGACGGGCGTAACTGCGACGGACGCCGCGTCGCCATCGGGCGTTACGGCACGGGACGCCGCCGTGCAAGATCGCGCAGCCGCCTTTGAATCACTCATCAAGGGCGAATACAAGGATCTGTACGATGCGCGCGTACAGGATACGGTGCGGCGCCGTCTCGGCGCCGCCAAGGAGGACGGGGCGCGTTACCGCGCCGTGGAGCCGACGCTCGCGCTCATTCGCGAGTTGTTGGGCGAGGAGCCAAGCGAGGCCGAAGCAATCGGAGAAAAATTACGGGCTCTGCTGGGCAAGGACGCAAACGTACGCGAGACGTCGGCAAAGGACGCACAAAAGGACAGGGAACGGTGCGAGAATCGCTACCGTCAATGGGCAGGAGAGGCGCGCGCACTCACGGCGCACTATCCTCACTTTGACGTGGCGAAGGAACTCCGTGACCCGCGCTTTCGCGCGATGCTTCAGGGCGGTGTGGATATGCGCACCGCCTTTGAGAGCGTGCACCGCGACGAGATCCTGCACGCGGCCATGTCCCACACGGCAAGGGCGGTGCGCGAGCAACTCTCGCGCGCCGTGGGGCTTTCCGCCCTGCGCCCCGCCGAAAACGGCATCACTCCCCGTGCCACCGCAGGCCACAAGAGCGACGTGTCACAGCTCTCGCGTGCCGAGCGCGACGCGATCATTCGCCGCGTGCGGGAAGGGGAGAAGATCACATTTTAAAGGAGAATCGTATGAACAAGTTTGACACCCTGGATCTTCAGCTGTTCGCTGAAGAGAACGTAAACACCACCGCGACCGAGGGTCTTTCCGCCGAGAACAAGACCTTCTACGATATGGCGCTCATCGACGAGGCGGGCCCCATTCTCGTGCACGATCAGTTCGGTCAGAAGCGCCCCATTCCCCAGAATGGCGGCAAGAAGATCGAGTTCCGCAAGTACGCCTCTTTGCCCAAGGCCACCGAGCCCCTCACCGAGGGTGTGACGCCCGACGGCAAGAAACTCACCGTCACGGCCGTGGAGGCCGAGGTCAGCCAGTACGGTGACTACATCGTGCAGTCCGACGTGCTGGAACTCACCGCCATCGACAACACCATTGTGGAGGCGACCAAGATCCTTGGCCGTCAGGCGGGTCTGACGCTGGACACCATTACCCGTAACGTGTTGCAGACGGGTACTAACGTCTACTATGCGCCCAAGGGCGACGGCACGCCCGTGACCTCGCGCGACGAACTGGACGGCACCTGCCGCCTCACCGTGGCGCTTGTCAAGCGCATCGTGGCGTTCCTGCGCGCCAATAACACGCCCCGTATCAACGGCGACTACGTGGCGATCATTCACCCCTACGTGGCCTATGATCTGATGTCCGATCCCGAGTGGATCGAGGCACACAAGTACGCTACCCCCGAGAACATCTACGAGGGTGAGATCGGCAAGGTCGCGGGCGTGCGCTTTGTCGAGACCTCCGAGGCCAAGGTCTACGAGGGCGGCGTTTTCGGCTGTCTGTTCCTTGGCGACGGCGCCTTCGGCGTGACCGAGGTCACGGGCGGGGGCCTTGAGACCATCATCAAGCAGAAGGGCAGTGCAGGCACCGCCGATCCTCTGGATCAGCGCAGTTCCATCGGTTGGAAGGCGCTCAAGACCGCCGAGATCCTCGTGGAGCCGTATCTCGTCCGCGTGGAGTGTATGTCGGCACTTTCGGGAGAGATCAGCAGCGAGAATTAAGCGGCGACCTCGCAACCGAGCGAAGCGAGCGTTGACGTGCTCGGCGTAGCCGAGGACAAGCGGCGTTGCTCCCTTGCCCACGACCGGAAGCCCGCTTGCGGTGCTTCCTACCTCGGCTTGCCGAGGTGGTTCGGCGTAGGTCTACTACGCCGCCACCTTCCCCCAACGGGGGAAGGCGTTATGTTGCGTCGCCGCTTCGCTACCTCACAAGGGGCGGACATTCGGTGCGTCAGGTGCGTGCAGAACTGCGCCCGCCGAACAACAAAAAAGGGCGGAGCCGCGCTCCGCCCGATACCGACCCGATACGGATCCGACACACACCCGTTATGGATCCGAATCACACAGAAAAGGAGAACAGAAAACAGTATGAACAACGAAAACAAGACCGTTACGATCCGCCTGCCGCTGTCGCGCGGCGAGCGCGAGGACGTGTACGTGGCCGTGAACGGCAAGAGTTACCTCATTCGCCGTGGCGAGCCCGTGGAAGTGCCTGCCTGTGTCGCCGAGGTGCTGAAGCGCCGCGAGCAGATGCTGGAGGAATCTATGCGCTACGAGGCAGAGGCCGCCTCGAAGTAAGGAGGCGTGCCGATGACCGTGATGCAAGCGATCGCCGCGATCGAGGAACGCCGCCCCGGGGCGATGAGCCACGAGGAGGCACTGCGGCATCTCTCGGTCCTGGACGCGCGCGTGAAATGCGAGGTGCTTGACACGCATAAGGGCGGTGACGGGGTGGATTTCAAGGGCTATGACGACGAAACACCCTCTGACACCGCGCTGTTGGTGGGCGCGCCCTTTGACGACGTCTATCTGCGCTATCTGGAGGCGCAGATCGACTTCGACAACGGAGAATACAACCGCTACAACAATGCGGTGACGGCCTTCAACGCGGCCTTTGCGGCCTTCGCCGCCCACTATCATCGCACCCACGAGCCGCGCGTGTGCCGACTGAAATTTTCTTGAAGGGAGGAGTTGCATGAAACTTCCCACACTGGAGCCCATCGCCACCGCGGCCACCACGCTGAAGCACTTTGGCGGCTATCGCCGTGCCGAGCACGTGGCCGAGGGCGAGTGGTGCGACATGAAGAACCTCACCTCCTCCCACTACCCCCTGCTTGCCACCCGTCCCGTGCGCGGTCGCGTGGCGCAGGTGAGCAACCTGCAAGGCCTTGTGCGCTACGATGCACTTTGCTACGTGGCGGGCTCGCGTCTTATGGTGGGCGGCTATCCCGTGGAGATGGGACTCACCGTCGACTCCACCCCCAAAAAGATCGCCCGTATGGGGGCGTATGCCATCATTCTGCCGGACAAACGCTATCTCAATCTCACCGATCTCACCGACCACGGCGAGATCGAGGCGCACCTTGCGACCACGGGCACGCTGGAAATCGCGCCCTGTCTTGCCACGGGCGAGGAAGTGGGCGAGGTGGTGTTTTCGGCGAGTGAGCCCACCCGGGGCGAGGACGAGGAGCCGCCCGTGTGGATCGACACCTCGACAACGCCGCACGTGATGCGTGTGTGGGCCGTGGCCACGAAGAGTTACACGGCGGTGGCGACCACCTATCTGCGCCTGTCTGCCACGGGGATCGGTGCGCCGTTTCGCGAGGGCGATGCCGTGACCTTTACGGGACTTCCCGAGGATCTGGACGGCACGCACGCCCTTGTCATGTGTGACAAGGACTTTGTGGTGATTGCCGCGCCCCCCGTGAGCACGGCAAGCATCACCACCTCGGTGAAACTGGACCGCAGTATGCCCGTGCTTGACTTCATCGTGGAGGCGGGCAACCGACTCTGGGGCTGTCACTACGGCGTGGCCGCCGACGGCAGTGTCGTCAACGAGATCTATGCCTCGGCGCTGGGCGATTTTCGCAACTGGCAGAGTTTCGGGGGACTTTCCACCGATTCCTACGTGGTGGGGGTCGGCTCGGACGGCCCGTTTACGGGCGCGGTGACTTACCTCGGCGAGCCGATCTTCTTCAAGGAGCACTTCATGCACCGCGTGAGCGGCGCATACCCCGCCGCCTACCGCGTGATCAGTATGCCCTGCCGCGGCGTGCAAAAGGGCAGTGCCGAATCGCTTGCGGTGGTGGGCGAGCACCTGTATTACAAGGCCGAGGAGGGCGTGTGCGTGTATGACGGCTCCCTGCCCTCGCTCGTGTCTGCGGCGCTTGGCGACGCGCGCTATGACAGTGCGGCGGCGGGGGCCTATCAGGGCAAATATTACGTGTCGATGCGCGATACGGCCACAAACGGGTGGCATTTCTTTGTGTATGACACGGCGCGCGGCCTGTGGCACCGCGAGGACAGCATGCGCGCGCTGGCCTTTTGCTCCGTTTGCGGCGAACTCTACTTTATGACAAGCACGGGGCAGATTTTGAGCGTGGGCGGCACGGGCACGAAATATGAGGGCAATCTCGCCTGGTACGCGGAATCGGGGCCGATCGCCGCGGACAGGGTACAGCAGTACCTCACGCGAGTGAACGTGCGGTTCTCGCTTGCGCGCGGCGCACGGATCCGCATTCTCGTGCAGTACGATTCGGCAGGCGAGTTTGAACAACTGTTCAGCACGCGTGCGCAGCTCTCGCGCGGCATCACCGCCGTGTTGCGTCCGCGCCGTTGCGACCACCTGCGGTTGCGTTTTGAGGGCGTGGGTGAGGCGCGTATTCACGCGATCACGCGCGTCATGGAGAGGGGAAGTGAGTACCGTGATTGATATTCCGATGCCCCCCGTGCTTGTCAGTGACGAGGCGACGCAACTGCGCGAGTTGCGCAATTACTTACAACGCCTGGCACTCACGCTCCGCACCTCGCTTCAGGACATGGACGCGGGCGTTGCCCCCGTAACGGTGCGAGTTTCGGGCAAAAAAAGCGAGCCCGCGCCCGACCAGACGCAGATCACCTTCAACGCGCTTAAAGCCCTCATCATCACCTCGGCGGATATCATCGAGGCGTACTACGAGGAGACCGAGCGCCGCTTCTCGGGCAAGTACGTGGCCTCCTCTGAGTTTGGCACGTACAGCGAGCAGACCTCGCAACGTATTCTGGATAACTCCACGGCGACGGATCGGTTGTTTCAGAATCTGCAACAGATCGTGAGCGACGTCGGGGGACTGAAAAACGCGATCATTGAGGTGAACGCGCGCATTCGCACGGGTCTACTCTACTATGACGCGGACGGTGTTCCCGTGTACGGCGTGGAGGTCGGTCAGCGCAACGTGAAGGACGGCGAGGAGGTCTTCAATAAGTACGCGCGCTTCACCGCCGACCGCCTCTCATTTTTCGACCGAAACGGCATCGAGGTGGCCTATATCGGTGACTACAAGTTGTATATCAAGGAGGCCGAGATTGCCGACGGGCTGGGACTTGGCGGCTACCGCATCGAGACCGATAACGGGCTTGTGTTCAAATGGGAAGGAGTGAAGTGAGATGGCAAACGGCATCATAGAGGGCGTGACCTCACGCGAGGACGTGCGTTACCGCGTGGAATGGGAGACCGAGACCCTGCACGACGAGAACGCCACGCGTGCGGCGGCGAAGATCTTTTACTATTCCCAGATCGCGCGCACGGGCAAACTCTCCTGTCGCATGACACTTGGCGGTGTGACGCAATCAAAAAGCGTCAGCGGCGGGCTTGTGGCGAATACGTGGGTAGAGGGCGGTGCGCTTTCTGCCGTGATCGTTTCGCACAACGTGGACGGAACGGGCGAGATGACGGTGTCGGGCTCCGCCACGGTCAGCGGTGTCAGTTTCTCCTTCTCGCAAACGGTCGCGTTGGAAACGGTGGACTGCGCCTCGCGCCTCACACTGGTGAGCGACACCGTGGCGGGCGAACTCTGCGCGGTCAGTTGGCAAACGCGATCCTCGGAATTCTCGCACCGTCTGCGGTTGAATCTGGGAGAATGGCAGTCTGAAACGGCGCTGACCGCGACCGAGGGGGACGTGCACTACGAGCACGTTGCCCTGCCGCTGGAGGCGGCCGTGGGGCTGACGCACGCGCGCGTGGGCACGGCGAGTGCCACGCTCCTTACCTATTACAAGGGCAATTTGCTGGGCACGCCGCACACGCTGGAGTTCCGCGTCATTCTGCCCGACTGCGAGGCACTCCGTCCCACGCTGTCCCTGGCCGCCGCGCCCGTGAATGCGTACGACGCGGTCTTTGACGGGCTGTACGTTCAGGGCAAAACGCCTGTGGCCGCCGAGGTGGTGGCCGCAGGGCGCTACGGTGCCGAGGTGAGCGTCACGGTGACGCTGGAGGGCAAGCACTATGCCGCGCCCTACCTCACCGAGTCGCCGACCTCGGCGGGGGAATTGACGCTCACGGCGGTGGCGACCGACACGCGCGGTCTTGTGACCGAGACCGCGTACAAGATCACGGTACTGCCCTATACCGTGCCGTTGCTTTGCCCCGTGGAGGGGGAGAGTGCGGTGCGCTGTTGCCGCGCCGAGAACGGTGTGGCGGGGACGCGCGGCGAGCAGTTGTACCTCGCGGTGCGCCCCACGTGCGAGTCGCTCGCGCGCGAGGGTACTCCCGCCAACAGTGTGACACTGGAATACCGCATAAGACCCTTGACGGGTGGCGTTTTCGGGGAGTGGCAGACGCTGGGCAGAGACGTGGCCTTTTGCGGCGCGGTCGAGGGTGTGACGCTTTCTACCGACACAAGTTACGCCGTGGAACTGTCGGCGCTGGATCTGTTTGGCGAGCGCAGTGTGCGCACCTTCACGGTGAGCACCGAGGAGGTCAGTTTTCATCTGCGTGCGGGCGGTATGGGTGCGGCCTTCGGCAAATACGCCGAGGAAGCGCGCGTGCTGGAGATCGCGTCGGACTGGACGTTGCGCCTGCACGGCAACCTCGACGATACCGTGACGCTGACCGACACGGCGACGCTGGACGGGGAGGGCGGCTACTGTCGCCTGTGCGTGCGCGGCGGCAAGCACGTGTCACTTTCGCTCGGTGTGCCGCTTGTCTTCACGGGCGAGAGCGTGGTGCTGTGCGAGGGACTCGTGCCCGACGCGCTTCTTCCTGCGCGCCCCGTGCGCGGCGTGTGCGTGGGTGAGACGGGGGAACTTGTAACCGTGTGTCTGCAACCGTCGGGCACGCTCTCGGCCACGCACGTATATACGGCAACGGGGCAGGAAACTGCCACCTTTGCGTGCCTTGACGTGCACCTTTGCTGGGAGGTTTAATGGCAAAAGGACGGTGTTACGGCTACGCCATAAACGATGTTGCGCAACGAGCAACCAATCGCCCCGCGTGGGCGGAAAGGAGTTTGAATGACCGAAGAGGATAAGAAGAAAGAGGAAGAAAAAAAGCGCTTTACCTCCCCCTTTGACGAGGTGGGAAAGGCGCTGTATGAGGAATGGGCATCGCGCCCTGCGTTCTCCTACGACGTGGGCTCGGATCCGCTGTACGCGCAGTACCGCGACCGCTACGTGACCGAGGGCAAGCGCGCGATGCAGGACACGATGGGGCGTGCCGCCGCCGCGACGGGCGGCTATGGCAATTCCTTTGCCGTGAGTGCGGGTCAGCAGGCCTTCGATGCGTCGCTTTCGGACCTTGCCGACGTGGTGCCCGAACTGTATGCGCTCGCCTATGACCGCTATGAGACCGAGGGCGACGAGTTGCTCCGCCGCATCGACGTAGCGGGCGAGTTTGCCGAGCGTGATTACGAGCGCTACCGTGACGAGGTCGAGGACGAGCGCTACGAAGAGGAGCAGGCGCTTGAGGCCGAGTTGCGCGAGGAGGAACGCGCCGAAAAGGAAAAGATCGAGAACGAGAAACTGGAGTCGGACGAGCGCTGGCCCGACGGCGTGCACGCCGAGGATATCGTGGTGGCGGGCGGCGTCTGGCGGGGCGTTTCGCGTGAGGAGGGCATCGCCACGATGATCAAGGCAGGTGTCAGTGACGCGCTGGTGGACGGCCTGATGAGCGCGGGCGCGTGGAGCCGCGGCAAACTGATCTACAAGCGGGACGGCGTGGGTGACGAGGGGGTCTTTGGCTTCGACAACTACGAGGCGTACCTCTCGAATTACGTCACCCGTGCGCTTTCCACCGTGGTGTAAGGAGGGGCGCGTATGATCAGAGGAACGACCCCCACGCACGTGTTTCGCGTGCCGTTTACCGCCGAGGAGATCCGCTCGGTGCGCGTGCTTTACGCGCAGGGTGACGCGCTGGTGCTCACCCGCACGAAAACCGATTGCACCGTCACAGACGGTGAGATCACCCTCACGCTCACGCAGACGGAAACCCTGCGCTTTGCTGAGGGCGCGCCCGTGCAAGTGCAACTCCGCGTGCTGACAGCGGACGGCCGCGCCTTTGCCTCGCGCGTGATGACGTTGCCGCTTGCCAAATGCCTGGAGGAGGTGGCGATCTCGTGACACTGAACGTGCGATTTGAGGAGCGCGATATGGCACTCACAATGGGGCTTGGCAAAGCGCCCATGGGCGATATGACGCGCGCTGATTACGATACCGACGGCGACGGCGTGGTGGACAACGCCGCGCGGCTTGGCGGACGCGCGCCCGAGGAATTTGCCACGGCCGAGGCCGTGTCGGGCGTGCGCGTGAAGACTGTGACGCTCACGGCCACGGACGGCCTTGATTTTGAGATGGAGGACGGCACGCACCACGTGTTGAGCGCGAGTTTGCGCGGCCCCGAGGGCGAACAGGGCCCGCAAGGCGCACAGGGCCCGCAGGGAGAACAAGGCCCCGAAGGCCCGCAAGGCCCGCAAGGCGCACAAGGCCCCGAGGGCCCTCAAGGAATCCAAGGCGAACAAGGCCCACAAGGCCCGCAGGGCGAACAAGGCCCACAAGGCCCACAGGGCGAACAAGGTCCCGAGGGACCGCGGGGCGCGGACGGTTACACGCCCGTGCGCGGCGTGGATTACTTCACCGCACAGGACATCGAGGCCATTGTGGCCGAGGTGCTGGCGAGATTGCCCGAAAGCGGCGGTGGTAGCGATACCTCCACCGAGCAGTTGAAAGCACTTGAATTTTTCACGGATTTTCCTGTTGACTCCGAAATATGGAATAGCAACGAGGTAGAGGTCAACGCCGTCATGCACATTGATGGCGAAAAAGTCGCAGAGCGCACTATAGAAGGCGATGGCTACTGGCATGTAAACCCCGGCACTTATGTCGATGCCCCCCAAAGTGGCAAGACCTACACTGTGTCCGTGATCGCTACGGCAGATGGCTACCTTGATAGCGATGCGGTCACTTGTAAGATGTACTATAACGCGGATAGCGATGAATGGTTTGAGGGTGAAGCACCCGAATCGGGCGACAGTGATAGTGTTATCGGCGAGAGACGGTATGTCTTTGAAGATCAAACGCTCGTGCACGAGGATTGGAATGGCAATGCGGCAACCTCCTTTGTCGAAGCATATCCCCCCGCCAAGGCAGGCATTGTGCTTCACGCAGTCGTTGACGGCGAGGAATACGGTACGCACACGATCACCTCGGATGAGGTGGAGTCCCCCGATTATTGGGGTATTACGATCGGCGATCTTCGCTTGGAGTATGACTTCGATGCCTACGGTACGTACGGTTGGTATTGGTGCGGCGGCAACGTCGGCGATGCTGTGACCGTTTCCGTGTACTACGTCGTCCCCGATATGCAGGCGCTGGATCTCTCCTGTGAAGGTGAAGCGCTTGTGATCTACAATCCCAACAGTGTGTCGGTCGACGCCGACTTTTTCATCAATGACTCGCTGGAGGGCAGTTTCACCGTCGACGCAGAGGACGAGTACCGACTCTACCCCACGCAGTACCTGTCCGACGTGGAGAACGGTGACACCTGCACGGTGCGCCTTGACGCATATTACGGCGAGGAGGATCTCTCCTGCTCCGTCACACTCCATTATAGAGAGCCTGACTGGTTCAAGGCATAAGGAGGGGCGTATGACACTGTTGCAATTACTCTGCGCTTTCGGTGTGCCGAGTGCCCTTGTCGCGGCCTTCGGCTTTGTGTTTCGCTATATCAAGTCGGTCAAACTCGGCGTGCAGGCACTCCTGCGCGCCCAGATGATCGCAGACTACAACAAGTGGGAGGAGCGCGGCTTTGCGCCCATCTACGCGCGCGAGAATTTTCAAAACTGTTGGGTGCAGTATCACACCCTTGGTGCCAACGGCGTGATGGACGATATACATGATCGCTTTATGAACCTCCCGACCGATGCTCCGAAATAAAAAACGAAAGGAATTTTACTATGAAAGCATTTCTCAAAAAACTGACCAGTCGCAAATTTCTGCTCGCACTTGCCGCCGCCGTGTGCGGCATTGCCACGGCACTCGGTGCCGACGGTGAGGTGATCGAGACGATCACAGGCGCCGCCGTGACGCTGATCTCGACGGTGGCGTACTGCCTGGTCGAAGGCGCGATTGACAAAAAGTCGGCATAACGCCGCACGTACAAACAAAAAAGCACCCCGTCGGGGGTGCTTTTTCGTGAGATGCTTTGCAAGCATGAAATACTGCGCCGAGCGCAGAATGAAATGTCTCGCCATGCTCGACATGAAATGAAATTTGCCACGTTCGCGCAAGCGAACATTTCACATTTGCGGAGCAAATATTTCATTGCGGAGCAATTTCACTTGCCCGCAGGGCAAATTTCATTGCGCGTCGCCGTGCGGCGCGCCTTCCAGGATCAGCACCGCGTCGGCTACGGCGCGGGCCTGCTCCTCGCCGCGCGGCTCGCCGCGCGTGATGCCGTATTTCGAGTAGGAAATGGGCAGCGGAGGGCCGCTGGGGACGTTCTCCACGCGGTGCACGCCGTCCTCGTCGCGCAGCACCACGGTGGTGGAGCCGCCGCCGTCGAGGTTGAGGAGTTCCTCGATCTCGTAGCCAAGGTTGGTGTAGATATCAATGGTGTCGGCATAGGAAATGCCGCCCGAACGCTTGGCGCGTCCGTCCGCGCACAAGAGGATCGCGGTGCCGTCCTTAGCAAAGCCCACACAGGTGCGGGGGCCGTATTCGGGATCGTGATGCAGGCAGATCTTGCCTTCACGAATCAGGCGCAAGCCGCCGCCCACGGCAAAGGCCAGTTTGCCGCGCCATTTCTCATAAAACTCGTCCGAGTTGCACACAAAGGCGTGACCCTCCTTGTCTACGGCAAGGAAGTTGTGGGAGTACCAGGGCTTTGCCTTGTTCTCGCCCGAAACGGGGAGGGCCATCTCCACGCCGTTCATGATCTGAATGCCGTAGGGCGTGAGGTCGCCGTCATTGAAATAATGGAAAAAGGAGGCGTTCATCGCGTACAGCACCTTCTTGTTGTAGGCGGCTTCAAACTCGCTTGCGTGTTGCTTGACGAATTTGAGCGTGCGCAAAGGCGAAGCGGACACCGCCAGTTGTGCCTTGGCATCGGGCGCGATCGTGGTGAGATACACCCATACGTCCACGCCGTCCCCGCGGCGGTACAGGCACTCGCGCCAAAGTACGCCCTTTGCAAGTTCACGGCGGCGCTCCTCGCGCACAAACCGCATCTTGCCGTACTGCGCGCGCTCTGCGGCGTAGTTGTCCAGCGGATATTCGGCCAGAATGATCTCGTCCATCGTTTTTTTCATAGTCTCTCCTCCCTCGGGGAAAATCGTTACCTTCATTATACCGCCGCGGTGTGACAAAGTCAAGCGCGCCCCTTGATTTTTTCCGTTGCGTATGCTACAATAAAATAAAAAAGAGGGGGTGGCGGCTTGATACTCGGATATGCGGTGATGTTCATACTTTCGGTACTGCTCATGGTCGGCTATTTTGCGTTGGTCAAGCATCGCTCGCGCTGGCTTTCCGTGCTGTTTGTATCGGTCACGGTGGTGAACAGCGGTTATCTTGCCCTCGCGCTCTCGCCCACTCTTACGCTTGCCATCATTGCCAACAACCTCTCCTACCTCGGCTCTATGCTGCTCTTGATGAGCATGCTGTTCACGGTGGTCGAACTTTGCGGCTTTCGCGTGCGGCGCACGCTTGCCTTGCCCCTTGTGGCACTGGCAGTGCCGATGTTCGCACTGGTGGCCACATCGGGGCTTCTCCCCTGGTATTACAGCACGCTCTCCATCGACCGTACCCAAGGGTTTACCCGTCTTGTCAAGGAGTACGGCGTGCTTCACAGCATGTACACCGTCTATGTGATCGCCTACTTCGCGGCGATGATTGCCGTGATCCTTGTGGCCGTATGCAAAAAGCACCTTGGCTCTTACAAACTGGCGGGGCTGATGACCGCCATGGTCTGCGGCAATATCCTTGTTTGGGTTCTGGAAAAGCAGATGCACGGCAGGTTTGAATTTCTCTCCATTTCCTACGTGTTCACCGAACTCTTGCTCGTGTTTCTGTACTGGTCGATGGAGGACTACGTGCCGCGGCACGAACTGCCCGAAGGAGCACCGCCCAAGGACACGGCGCGCGACGTCGAACGGCTCACGGCGCGCCTTGCGCCGGGGGAGTCTCTCACCGCGCGCGAGCGCGAGATCCTCTCCCTGGTGCTTCAAAACCGTGCACGCAAGGAGATCGCGGCGGCGCTGTGTCTGTCTGAGAATACCGTCAAGACCTACACGCGCACGCTCTATGCCAAACTCGGCGTGGGCTCACGCGCGGAACTTCACGCCTTGCTTTCTCACGAATAAAAAAAGCCCCGTTGCGGGGCTTTTTTATTTTCACCCCTTTTTCACCCCTCGCCTTTCCACCTTCACCCCTCGTGGGGTGTACCGCCGCGCACATATGTATGGTAAATTTTAATTGTAAAGATCGCACGATAAGCGGTCGCGGAAAGGAGACGTTTATGAAAAAGAGAATGACTCGGTTCGGTATGTTGCTTCTGGCACTCCTGGTGCTATGCTCGGCCCTGCCCGTTTCGGCGGCGCAGACCGACGTGCAGGTGCGCGCCGACTACATCGTCAACGCCACGTGGAACGGCGCCTCCATGACCATCACGGAGGTGGACTACTACTGCAAGATCACGCCGGCGCAGGGCTATGAGCTCACGGCCGATATGATCACCGTCAAGATCGGCGGCATCACGGCACCCACCACGGCCTGGACCTATAACCCCGACACCTATCAACTGATCATCTACGGCACGGCGATCGTCGGCGTGTCCACCATCGACATCGAGGCCGTGGCACAGATCGCAAAGCCGAAGGACAACCGCACCGAGGTCTCCCGTGTCACGATGACCTCGAACTATGCTGTGCCCCTTTACGGCGACGACGTCGTCCGCGCTTACACGTGGGAGGTCACCGAGGGCAAGCAGGCGCGAGTCCTCGGGCATATGGGCAACTGGCTCCGTAAGGAGGGCGAGCAGTGGGTCCGCTATGACGAGGCGATCTTCCGCGAGGGCACCTACTACTACCAGGTCCAGCTCCGCGTGGACGGTGACTATGGCGAATCGCATCGCCTCTCCACCGACGGTCTCACACTCACCGTCAACGGCGAGGCCTGGGCGCCCCAGGATATCGGCGTGTACGACGGCTACTCCTACACCTTTATGAGGTCGCCCGACGTCGTGGTCGAGTGGCGCGCGCTGCCGCTGGTCTTTGCGGATGCCGATAGATTCGATATCCCCATGAATTACAGCGGCCGCGCGATCGCGTCCTATTCGCTCGCAAGTGCCGTAACGGGTGGCGTTTTGCCCTATACCTTCAGTAAGGTGAGCGGCCCCGATTGGATCACGGTGAGCGCGGACGGCACCGTGGGCGGCACGCCCACCGCGCTCGGCGCGAACGCAGACCTCGTGCTCCGCGTGACGGATGCCGAGGGGCAGTACAAGGAGATCACGGCGACCGTGGCCGAGACCTTCACGAATCCCGCGGAGCGCGAGGTGGTTTCCACCGTCACGATCACGTCGAGCGATTTCACCACGCCCACCTACGCCGCCCCCTATAAGGGCTCGTACAGCTTCACCGTCGCAGAGGGTGAGATGGTTCGTATCCCTTCCTCGATGAGCCGCTGGCAGCGCTGGAACGGCAGCGATTGGGTGGCCATGGGCACGGGCGAGAGCTTCACACAGGGGCGCTACCGCTTCTACACGCAGATCCGCGTGGATAACGCCTATGGCAGAACGCACGTGCTGGCAGGAAACGGCGCGCTGACCGCATCGGTCAACGGCACCGCCTGGGAGGTCGGCGACGTGGGCATCTACGACGAGTATTCCTACACCTTTATCTACTCTCCCGCCATAGAGGTGACCAAGCCCCCCGTCACCGAGTTGCTCTTCTGGGACAGCGCGGCGCTTGACGTGCCCGACGGCTTTTGCGGCGTGGCCATGACCGAGATTGACCTTTTCGCGGCCACCGAGGGCGGCCTTGCCCCCTACACCTACACGCTCTATCAGGCACCCGCCTGGCTGTGCGTTGTCGACGGCAAACTCTACGGTACCCCCACTGCCACCGATACGGCCCGCACTATGACCATTCGCGTGACCGATGCCGAGGGCAGTTACAAGGAGGTCCATATCAACGTGGGCAGAGTGTACCCCAACCCCGCCGACCGCGAGGTGGTGAGCACGCTCGAGGCCACTGCCACGATCCCGACGCCCGCGCTCGGGGAGAACGTGGTGCAGATCGACTTTGAGGTGCCCACGGACGCGCCCTACCGCTTTGCAGGCGGCACGGATCGCGGCTGGTACCGCAAGGAGGGCGACACCTGGGTGCGCTACACCGCCGCCAAGTTCATCGAGGGCACCTATCGCTACCAGAATCTCGTGCTCATTGACGGCGGCAAGGGCCTCACCCACCGCCTTGACGAGAACGTCACGCTCACCGTGAACGGCACGCCCGTCACGCTCGAGACCGTGACGGTCGAGAACGCCTCCTCCTCCGTGCTTGCGATCTTCGAGAACCTCGTTGTGCACGAGTTCTCCGACTATATTGCCGAGAACGGTGCACATTACCGCGTCTGCGTATGCGGCGCACGCACCGATGAGGGCACCTGTGCGGGCGGCACCGCGACCTGCACCTCTCTTGCCGTTTGCGCGACCTGCGGCAACGAGTACGGTACGGTAGCAGACCATTCCTTTGCCGCGACCTTCACCGTGGAGAACGGTGCACATTACCGCGCCTGCGTATGCGGCGCACGCACCGATGAGGGCACCTGTGCGGGCGGCACCGCGACCTGCACCTCTCTTGCCGTTTGCGCGACCTGCGGCACCGCCTACGGCACCGTGAAGGAGCACGAATACGCCGCTGTGTATCGCAACGAGAACGGCGTGCATTTCCGCGCCTGCGTATGCGGCGCACGCATCGACGAGGGCACCTGTACGGGCGGCACCGCCACCTGTACCGCGCTTGCGGCTTGCGCGACCTGCGGCAACGAGTATGGCGAGCTGCTTGCCCACGCCTTTGGCGAATGGCACGAGGAGATCCCCGCCACCACCGAAAAGGAGGGCACCAAGGGCTATTGGGATTGCACCATGTGCGAGAAGCACTTTGACAAGAACGGCGCAGAGCTGACCGACCTCGTGATCGCCAAGCTCGCTCCCGCCCCCGACAACACCCCTGAGGAGTCCGATAAGGGACTTGGCGCGGGCGCCGTGATCGGCATTGTGGCAGGATCCGTCGTTGTGGTCGGCTGCGGCGGCTTTGCAATCTTCTGGTTTGTAATTAAGAAGAAGTCCTTTGCTGATTTGATCAACGTGCTTCGCAAGTGAGAGGGAAGACTCCATTATAAATAAGTAACCGCACACCGCCCGCGCCTTTGCGCGGGCGGTTTTTCGTTTTGTACTCACACCACGCCGCCCTCTGCGTCATCCTGAGGGGCGCAATAAAGCGCCCCGTGAGGATCTCCGCGAAACCAATCAGTTTCGCGGCGGTATGTTCGCACCAACACCCTCGCGCAAAGTATCTTCCCGCGAAAAAGTCTGTGCGAACATCGCGCCATCCAAGGCCCTCCCTTGTAAGGGAGGGGGGACCACCGAAGGTGGTGGGAGGGTAGTCTCGAGCGACCACTACCCTTCCGTCACCCTTCGGGTGCCACCTCCCCTTACAAGGGGAGGCCTTCGGTCTGTGCTAACAAACCGCCGAAATTCCTCCTTGGAATTTCGGAGACCCATTCGACTCGCCTTTATTGGCTCGCTCAGGGTGACGCGGTGGGGTGTGTATACGCCAAACCCGTAGGGGCGTCCTACCTCGCTTTGCGAGGAGGATCGCCCGTGTTTGCGCGAAGCGCAACATCATTGATGCAACGCATCACATCATTTGCGCGAAGCGCAACGTCCGCATGG
>JAZSGQ010000087.1:0-29400 GCA_045532805.1 Eubacteriales bacterium | reverse complement strand
CTCATTTGATCACGTCGCATTTTTCCTGAATGACCGTTTCCGTGCCGCCGCGATGCGAGGCCCAGACCGTATGCGAGCCGTCGGGATTCTTTCCCGTAAAATAGGCCGTGTGTGCGTCGGTGGTGACGTGAGCGGGCACGTCGCGCAAGGGGCGCGGCTCCTTGCCGTCCTCGCTCACCCACAGTGTGTCACCCACGGTGTAATACACGAAATTGCCCGCGCTCACACAAATCGTATCGGGAGAAATGTTCTCGGACACGTGCAAACGCTCAGGCGTACCGCCGAGTTTCATCGTATACAGCGCGCCGTGCAGGTCGGTGTAGAAGAGTCGGTCGCCGCCATTGCTTGTCTTGAACCGCGAAACGTCCGTGGAGGAAAGCCGCTCGGGCTCGGACGAGCCGATCTCACAGCGGTACAGATAACACTGGCCGTCATCCACGGGAGTGCTGATATAGTACACGCCCTGATCGGTCACGGTCACGCCCGCGCGTGCCTCGTTTACGAAGGCAACACCCTGCAGGCCGCCCTTGCGGTCAAGATACGCGAGCATCGCACCGCTGCCCTCGGCACCCGTGCGGATATAATAGCCCTCAAGGAAACTGCGCACGAGATACTGCGTGGCGTCGGTCACCGCAAGCAGGGAGGCGCGCGCGTTTGCAAGGAAGCGAAGATGCTCCCCCTCTTCCAGTGTGGGGAGCATCACCTGCTCTCCCTTTTTCCAGAGCAACGTCTCGGTGTCAGTATCTGCCAACAACTCGGAGAAGTCGCGGTTGAAGCAGAGTGCCACGTCACCCACACACAGCACCGTGCTCTCGCCCTTGTCATTCATATAGTACAGCGTGCCTGTGGCGGTGTCGCGGTAATACAAACTCTCACAGTGATCCGCCACGGCTACGGGCACAAATCCCATGGTCACGGCAAATCCGGGCGCACTGTTGGTGCGCGAATAGAGGCCGATGCGCTGTGCGTCCTCCACGGAAAAGGCATAAAACAGTTCCTTGCCATTGGGGGACAGACAATACCGATCGCTCGCTTTTCCCACGATCAGCGACAACTTCACGTTGCGGCCGATCTTGCCATAATACAGGGTACCTTCCTCGGTACGATAGGCAAGTGCGGCGCCGTTTTGCGAGAGTGTATAGTCCGAAACGGTGCGCGCCACAAGTTTCACACGGCCGCGGCGAACGAGATACAGATCGCCGCCAACCAGTGCCGCGACGGTATCGCCGTCGCCGTCATAAGCGTAACTCACGCAAAGTCCGGGGAGTGGGTCTCCCACCACCTTGCCGTCCACGACCACCGTGGTGATATCCGATGCCATTTCATACAAAAACCTCACCGAATGGCGGCGCGAGGTCACGTCCGTGGGACGGTAGAGATACACGAATACCGACGCGACAAGGATCGCGGCAAGCAACAAAAGCACCAGCAAACGGCGCAACAGAAGGCGACGGTGTTCCGCACCGACAAGGGGCTGTGCCGCTACGGGTGCCTCAGCTGCGGGCAAGCCCTGCACGGCGGGCTCCACGGGGACAGGCGATGCGGATTTTTTCGCGCGCGGCGCGGGCTTTGGGGCACGCGGCGCGGTATCAACAGGGACGGGCGGCGCGGGCGTTTTCGCGCGCGCAACGGGTTTCTTTTCACAGGGCGCTTTCTTCTTTTCAGACGCCACCGATTCCTTTTGGGGCAGGGGTGCGGGGAGTGATGGCCGTTGCTTTTGCATCGGCTCGACGGGAGTTTGTTTCTTCGGCTCTGTTCCCTTCTTCTTCGACTCTGTTTCGTTCTTCTTCGGCACGGTCTGTCCCTCCTTTCCACACCACAAAAGTGGCATTTTTTCCTCTTTTATTCTACACAAAACGCGCGTAAAAGTCAATAAAAAAGGGAAAATATGGCAGATATTTCCCCTATCAGTATCAAACCAATGCCTCAAGAGCACTTAGCACGACGTCGCGTTCGGAAAAGGGCACGCGACCGTGAGCGCAAAGCTGATCGTCCTGACGCCCTTTGCACAGGATCAGCAAAACGTCGCCCGCGCGGAGTTCACGCACCGCACGCACGATGGCACGGCGGCGGTCGGGAATCACACAACAGCGCTCTGGCTCCGCCATGCCGTCCCGCATCGCCGCACAGATCTTGGCGGGGTCCTCAGTTGCGGGATCGTCCGCCGTCAGGTAAACAAAATCAGCATATTGACAGGCCGTGCGACCGAGCGGCGCGCGGCGTTCGAGGGCACGTCTGCCCACAGAACCGAGCAGTACGCAAAGGCGGCCTCGCACAAGAGGCAATAACGCCTCCAGTGCCGCCTGCACCCCTTCGGGATCAAAGGCGCTGTCCAGAAAAACGAGTTTGTCTCCGCCCGCATACACACATTCCATACGGCGGTGGGCCTCCACGCTCTTAAGAGCCGCACCGATCGCTTTGAGTGAGATACCCGCCACGCGCGCAAGCGCGGCGGCGGTCAGCGCGTTCTGCACGGCGAAATCCCCGTGAACGGGTAGCAAAACAGGCACACTTTCCTCACCCTCACAAAGCATGAAGCGCATAGCGGGTCTGCCGTCGGCAAGATAGGTCCTCTCGCACGAAGTGACAGACAGATCGCCGCCCGTGCCGCAACGCACGACACGTCCCCGCGCTGAACTTTCCACACCTACGGGTAAAACGGTAACGGCGGCGGGTGACAAGAGCAACGTCTCTTTGGCGGCGCGATACGCCGTAAACTCTTCAAATTCCCTTTTCCCTATGTGACGGGGCGAGAGGTTGGTCAGTGCCGTACAAAGGAACGAGATGCCCTCAACCATAGCGTGCCGCAGTTGATAGGCGGAACATTCAACCAGGGCAAATTCCACACCGTCCCCGCGCATTTTCGCCAAAATGCGCCGCAACTCCGCCGCATCGGGCACGATGGGCGCGGCGGGTGTGAAGCACCCGTTTATGCTGATTCCGTCCGTGGTCACACTGCCCACACGCTTTCCCACAACACGCAAGATATGCTCCAGCATAAAGGTCACCGAAGTCTTCCCCGCCGTGCCCGTTACGCCGATGACACTCATATCGCGCTCGGGGTGACCGTACACGCGCGAGGCCAACTCGCCAAGCACGCGTTGCGGCTCCTCACAGATCAGCACAACGGCTTCCTCACCAGGGAATGAATCGTGCGGTGCGACAAACAACCGACACCCCATCGCATACGCAATATGCGTCTCGTTATAGCCGTTCTGCAGGGCAGTCTTGGTCACAACGTATACCGCGTTTTCCGCACCCGCCTTGGGCGATGTGATCACATCGGTGATCTCAAACGAATCCGTTTCTCGTGGACTGTCGGGCGCAAAGCGGTAGTCGATGTCCCGAAAAAGTTTCTCAAAAGTCATACGACGTTTCCCCCAGCAGTTCCTCCGCACGCCGCAGAATAAAGCGTGCCTCCAGTCCCTCACGATTGCGATTCACAAAGCCCTCGTAATGCTTGTCGCACAGCACCAGTAGCGGAATGCGTGCACCACCCGCCGTTTCTACGTCCGAGAGGATCGTGAGCAATAACTCGTCGGACAGTGTAGCGGGGGCATCGACGAGCGTCACCGTTGGTAAAAAGCGCAACGTGAGTGCGCGCTTGCCCGTCAGTACCGTACTGCCGATACTGTATTGCTTTTGCAACTGTCTGACGCACGCGTGACACAACTCGTTGGAGCCAAGCATCACGGGAAACAGACAGTCATGCAATAATTCGTCCATAGCACACCTCCGAGGACCGTATTACCATAAGTATACCGCAAGACGGTATAAAAAACAAGCGAATTTTGTAATCACTCTATTTTTTTCTTGCAAGGGGCGCAAAAATGCGGTATAATGGGGACAGAGATCCATCGCACGGGAGGGGCCTCATGAAAAAGGAAACGCTATGCCGCATATTTTCACGCATACCCGAACTCGGAACCGAGCGCCTGATACTGCGCGCACTTCGGGTCAGTGACAGTGCGGATATGTTTGAGTACGCGCGCGACCCCGACGTGACGCGCTATCTGCTCTGGCGGCCGCACGCCGACGTCGGCTACACGCACCGCTATCTGGAATACCTCGGTAGCCGCTATCGCATCGGCGCACATTACGAATGGGCGATCGTCCACCGCGAAACGGGGCGCATGATCGGCACCTGCGGCTTCGCGCGCATCGACTGCGCACACGATTGCGGCGAACTCGGTTACGTGCTGAACCCCGCCTTCCGCGGACAGGGCCTGATGCCCGAGGCCGCCACGTGCGTGCTTCGCTTTGGCTTTGAAGAATTGGGACTTCACCGCATCGAGGCGCGTTATATGGTGGAAAACACAACCTCCTTACGCGTGATGGAGAAGATCGGCATGTGCCACGAGGGCATTCTACACGGTGCAATGCTGGTGAAGGGCGCATACCGCGACATCGGTGTGTGCGCAATCCTGAAGGATCAATTTGAAGTTGAATAACGACACCGTCGGCGGGCTATACTCCTCCTTGCAATACTTGCAAGGAGGAGTTTTTTATGGCAGCATATACCAAAGCAGGCGTCAACCCCGAGGCGTTGAAGGGCACCAAGACCGAGCAAAATCTGCACACCGCCCTCTCGGGTGAGTCGCAGGCCTACCTGCGCTACAAATGGTTTGAGAAGAAAGCCAAGACGGACGGATTTGTGGACGTAGCCAAACTATTCGAGGTCACGGCCGACAATGAGATGGAGCACGCGGAGATCTGGTTCCGTTATCTCGGCGGCTACAGTGCGACCGAGCGCAATCTCGATGCGGCGGCGGGTGGTGAGCATTTTGAGTGGGAAACGATGTACGCACAGTTTGCCGACGAGGCACGCGCGGAGGGCTTTGACGTCCTCGCAGAGCTTTTCACCAAGGTCGCCTCTATTGAAAAGCAGCACGAACAGAACTATCTTCGCGCGATGAACGAACTCAAAAACGGCACCGTGTTCGTATCAAACGATCCGAACACAAAGTGGATCTGCCTGAACTGCGGCTTTGTCGTGAGCGGCAAAGAACCGCCCGCGATCTGCCCCGTCTGCTCCCACCCGCAGGGATATTTTACAAGACAGAAAAACGGCTGAACGCAAAAATGCACCTCCGTATGGAGGTGCATTTTTATTTTCTTTTTAAAATCTCGGCTTGCCGCCGTTGCAGACAAGGGCCGCGAGAAGTCCGAGCACCAACGCGGCCGTGGTGCCGCCTGCGGCGGCGGTCAGACTGCCCGTGAGAATACCGAGCGGTCCTTTGGCGTCCACCGCCTCGCGCACGCCCTTGGCGATCAGATAGCCAAAGCCCGAAAGCGGTGTGGTCGCACCCGCCCCCGCCAATTTTGCAAAGGGCTCATACACCCCGACGGCGCCAAGCAACACGCCCGCCACCACAAAGCCCACCAGGATCCTGGCGGGAGTGAGTTTCGTTTTGTCGATCAGGATCTGTGCGATCACGCAAAGCAAGCCCCCAAACAAGAAGGCAAAGAGCAACTGTAATACGACGTTCATTTCGTCTCCTCCTTTGTCGTGAGCATCACAAGATGCGCCACGGCGGGAATATACTCGCCCTGCTGTACCGACTGCGGGCTCATCATCGCGCCCGTGCCGAGCACAAGCATGCGCCTGATCTCTCCTCTTATCAGTTTGGGCAACAGATACGAGGCAAGCACCGCCGCCGAGCATCCGCACCCCGAGCCACCCGCGTGCGTATCCTGTGTTTCGCGACTATAGATCATCATACCGCAATCGTTATAGACGGGGGCGATATCCACGCCCTCCATACGCATCAGTTCGCACAGAATACTGCCGCCCTCATATCCGAGATCCCCCGTTGCGATGAGGTCGAAGTCCTGCGGTGTACTGCCCGTGTCGGCAAAAAAACGAAGCAGGGTGTCCGCCGCCGCAGGCGCCATGGCCGCGCCCATATTGGCAGAGTCTTTGATGCCTTTTTCCAACACCATTCCCGGGCTAACGCCGCGAATGAGCACCTTGCTCTCCTCGGCACTGCCCACAACGAATGCGCCTGCACCCGTCACCGTCCACTGCGCGGTGGGGGCACGCTGACCGCCGTATTCAATAGGAGAGCGATACTGTCGCTCTGCGGTGCAATTATGCGAGGACGCCACCGCCGCAGCACGGCGCACACTGCCGCCCGACACAAGCAGGGAGGATAGGATCAACCCCTCCGCCGCCGTGGAGCACGCACCGTAAAGCCCGAAATACGGCACCGAAAAATCCTTCAGACCATACGCCGCGCCCACGCATTGATTGAGCAGATCGCCCGCAAAGATTGCGTCAATATCCTCCTCGCGCAGTTCCCCTTTGGCAAGCGCAGTGTTCAGCGCCAAACGCTGCATCTCGGATTCGGCCTTTTCCCAGGTCTTTTGCGAAAAGCGGTCGTTCTGACTGTGTAGGTCAAAGCAATCGCCAAGCGGCCCCTCCTTTTCCAGCTTACCCACCACAGAAGCGGCACTCACAATGCCGCACGTTGTGGGGATAAAGGTCTTTCTCATACCGTTCCCCTCCCTTTCTTGATACTATTCTTGCTTTCCTTTCCGTTTTTATACAGTCGGAGCGAGAAAAATCCTGCCTGTGCGGCACAGATATTTTATAAAGCTTTACGGACTCGCTTGACATTTTCAGGGTGATGTGATAGAATAAGTTCACTATTTCGCGCGCGTGCGCACGCGTTTACAAACAGGAGGGCATCATGAAAAAGCTGATCTGCATTCTGGCATTACTGCTTGCGATTTGCTGTATGCTTGCGGCATGTGATACAGAAACTCCCGACACGAATCAAACACCTCCCGATCAGGAGCAGACCGGTGGTGGCAACCAGAGCGGTGACCAGGGCGGCAACCAAGGCGGTGACCAAGGCGGCAACCAGGGTGGCGACCAGGGTGCTGCACACACGCACACCTATGGCGCATGGAGTGTAACCACTCCCGCAGGCTGTGCCACAACAGGCACGGAAAAGCGCACCTGCACCTGTGGCGCATCTGAAACACAGGATATTCCCGCCACGGGCGATCACTCCTTCGGTGCCTGGATCGTGCTCACACCCGCAACCTGTGGGGCCAAGGGTGAGGAAAAGCGCACCTGTGCCAACTGCATTGCCTTTGAAACGCAGGATATTCCCGCTACGGGTGAGCACTCCTTCGGTGCCTGGAGCGTGCTCACACCCGCAACCTGTGGGGCCAATGGTGAGGAAAAGCGCACCTGTGCCAACTGCATTGCCTTTGAAACGCAGGATATCCCTGCCACGGGCGATCACTCCTTCGGTGCCTGGATCGTGCTCACACCCGCAACCTGTGGGGCCGAGGGTGAGGAAAAGCGCACCTGTGCCAACTGCATTGCCTTTGAAACGCAGGATATTCCCGCTACGGGTGAGCACTCTTACGGCGAGTGGGGCGTGCTCACACCCGCGACCTGTGGGGCCAAGGGTGAGGAAAAGCGCACCTGTGCCAACTGCATTGCCTTTGAAACGCAGGATATTCCCGCCACGGGTGAGCACTCCTACGGCGAGTGGGGCGTGCTCACGCCCGCAACCTGTCAGGCGAAGGGCAAGGAAAAGCGCACCTGTGCCAACTGCATCGCATTTGAAACGCAGGATATTCCCGCCACGGGCATTCATACGTACGGTATTGATAACACGTGTACGGGCTGCGGGAAGGAGCTGGTCTTCACCAGAGGACTGACCTATGAATGGAATAGCGACGATACGACCTGTGTTGTGAAAGGCATCGAGATCGCCACGGCAACCGACATCATCATTCCTCCCTATTACCAAGGTTTCCCCGTCATTGGTATCAGAGACTGGGCCTTTCAGAATTGCACATCCATTACCTCGGTCACACTCCCTGCCAGTATCATGAGCATCGGACGTATGGCATTTGATGGCTGCACGTCCCTTGTGTCTATCACTATGGCTGAGGGCGTGACAAGCATCGGGGAGTATGCGTTCAGTAACTGTGAATCCCTTGCATCGATCGCGATTCCTGCAAGCGTGACCAGCATCGGGAATACCTTCGGCGGCTGCGACGCTCTGGCAAGCATTGTGGTGGCAACGGGGAACACCATCTATCACAGCGACGGGAACTGCCTGATCGAAACCGCCAGCAAGACCCTGATCGCGGGCTGTAAGAACAGTATCATTCCCACGGACGGCAGTGTAACGAGCATCGGCGACGGTGCGTTCTGTGGATGTACCTCCCTGACAACCATCGCCATTCCCGAGGGTGTCACGAGCATCGGCGGCGGTGCGTTCCGTGGATGTACCTCCCTTTTGCAGATCACGCTCCCGAACAGCCTACTGTTTGTTGAAGAAAATGCGTTCGATAACTGCAGCCGACTGATCCATACGAACTATGAAAACGGCCGCTATTTGGGAAATGACAAAAATCCTTATCTGTATTTGACAGGCCTGTTGGACGATACCGTCACGAGTTTTTCCTTTCACGATGCAACGAGGATCATCGGTGAAAATGCCTTCTACTACTGTAGCTCACTCATATCCGTCACATTTGGCGAGAACAGCAAGCTGGTAAGCATCGGTAGGGAAGCATTCCACCACTGTACCTCCCTTGCCGCAATCACCATTTCCAAGGGCGTGATGCGCATCTGTAGAGATGCTTTTAGTGGATGCACCTCGCTTTCCACCCTAACGTTCATTGACGGCAACGATCTGGAAATCATCGAGCAAGCGGCCTTCTCGGGCTGTTCCTCCTTGAGAACCCTTTCATTTGGCGAGAAAAATGCGTTGCGGATCATTGGCGCCGAGGCATTCTTTGGCTGCAGCGCTCTCGAATCCGTATCGTTTAGTGCAAACAGCAAGCTGGAAAGCATCGGCGACTATGCATTCGCATACTGTACCTCCCTTGCCACGATCACCCTGCCCGTCGGCGTGACCCACATTGACTACGGTGCATTCAAGGGGTGTGCCACCCTTGCGTCGATCGACATTCCCGACGGTGTCATCTCTGTCGATACCGAAGCCTTTGCAGACTGCGAGCTGCTGCTCTATACCATATCCAACAACGGCATTTATCTTGGCAATACCGAAAATCCTTACGTTTACCTTGCCGATGTGGTGGATCCGCTTGCCGATCATTTTGAGATCGCCGCCACCACAAGGATCATCGGTGATTATGCGTTTGATAGCTGTTACTCTATAACCACCATCGTCATACCCGAGGGTGTAGTTTCTCTTGGTAAATATGCATTCAATTTCTGCTGGGCTCTTGAATCCGTACATGTGCCAAAGAGTCTGACGCGCATTGGTGCTCTTGCATTTTACAATTGCACGATGCTGTCGGGTGTTTATATCACCGATCTTGCGGCGTGGTGCCGTTTGGAAAACAGCGGTTCCCTGATCGCACTTGCAGGCAAGCTGTATCTGAACGGTGTGCTTGTCGAGGCACTGGAGATTCCCGACGGTATCACCGAGATCGGAATGACCTTCTGCGGTTGCACCAGCATCACAAGCGTCACCATTCCTGCAAGTGTAACTCGCATTGATGACTTTGCCTTTGAGGGTTGCACGTCCCTTGCCTCGATCACGTTTGCAAAGGGCAGTCAGTGCGGGCACATTGGCGAGCGCGCATTCGCATACTGTACATCACTGTCGTCGGTCGTAATTCCCGACAGCGTGACGCACATCGCAGGCGGAGCTTTCTATGAATGTAGCGGCCTTGTCAGCATAACCGTGCCCTTTGTAGGCGAAAAGCCGAACGGCATTGCTAATACACACTTTTCGTATATTTTCGGAGGTGGCTCTTATCAGCACGGTAACACTCCCGCCTCCCTCAAAACGCTGGTCGTTACGGGCGGCACACGCATCGGTTACGGCGCGTTTTACGGGTGCGATTCCCTGATGTCGATCACGCTTCCCCAAACCGTGACGAACATCGGGATCCGTGCGTTCGAGGGTTGTACCTCTCTTGTGTCGTTGGAGATTCCCAAGCACGTGACGCATATCGGCGATTGGGGATTTTACGGTTGCACGTCACTGCGGGAAATCACGATTCCCACGGGTGTGACGCGCATCGCCCCGTATGCGTTCGCAGGTTGTACCTCTCTTGTATCCATCACACTTCCCGAGGGCGTCACAAGCATCGGCTCCCGTGCGTTCGAGGGTTGTTCCTCTCTGGTGTCGGTCGCGCTTCCCGAAAGCATCGAGAGTATTGATTCGTATGCATTCTCGGGCTGCACGTCCCTCTCAACGATCCGTATTCCGAGCGGCATTGTAACCATCGGTTATCAAGCATTCCCCAGCGGGAACACATTGCAATACACCGTATACAATAACGGCAAGTATTTGGGCAATACCGAGAATCCGTATTTGTATCTGGCAGGTATGGTAAATACCAACGTGACGACGTTTGAGATCGCCAATACCACCAGGATCATCGGAAACTCCGTGTTCAGAAATTGCACCTCGCTTGTATCGGTCGCCATTCCCAAGAGTGTGGAAAGTATCGGTACCTACGCATTCGAGGGGTGCACGTCCCTTTCCTCGGTCATCATTCCCGAGGGCGTGACGACGATCAACACTTGCGTATTCCGAAACTGCACGGCACTGACCTCGCTCACGATCCCGTCCAGCATGACAAAGATCGGTGACGATGCATTCTACAACTGCACGGGGTTGACCGAGATCCGTTTCAATGCCGCAAATCTACAGGATTTTGCCTCCGACAACGACGTGTTTTATCGGGCGGGGCAGAGCGGAAACGGCATTGTGCTCTACATTGGGAAAAGTGTGACGCGAATCCCGCAGTACCTGTTCTGTCCCGACGCGTCTTATGAATCCCATGCGCCTAAGCTGATCAGTGTATACCTCGCCGAGAATGCTCAACTCAAGAGTGTCGGCTCGCGTGCATTCTATTACTGCAAATCGCTGACGGGCGTCTATATCACCGACATAGCAGCGTGGTGTAATATCAGTTTCGTCGATGCGTACGGTAATCCGACGTATTACGCCAAGAAGCTGTATTGCGACAACGTGCTTGTCAAGGAGCTGGAGATCCCCAACACCGTGACGGCGATCAAGAGCTATACGTTCTTCTATTGTACCGAGATCACAAGCGTCAAGATCCCCGCAAGCGTAATGACAATCGGCATGAGCGCATTCAACAAGTGTACCTCGCTGAGTTCGGTCACGTTTGAGGAGGGCGGTATGATACTGATCCTTGACACGTACGTATTCTACTCCTGTACGTCGCTGAAAACGATCCGCATTCCTGCCTGTGTGATCAGCATTGGTGCCTACACCTTCAAGGGCTGCTCGTCCCTGACATCGGTCATCATGGAAACCACAAGCGGGTGGCGGCATGCCGCGACCACCTCGGCAAGCGGCACGGCGGTATCCGCCACCGAGCTTGCTGATTCCGCAACCGCCGCAAAATACCTGGTAACGAGTTTCTGCACCCATTACTGGAAGCGTGCGTTCTGATCGCGCATGCCGGAAATAATAAAAAAAGCGCCCCCACAGGGGCGCTAAAGCACCAAAAAGGGAGGAGGACGCTTTGCGTTCTCCGCCCTTTTTGGTGCGGCATATGCCATCATCGCTCATTTGTGCAGAAACGTGAAGCGCGTGCGCCAACGGTACATATAGGCCGTAATAAGGCGCGTCAGCGCCACGTCGTAGAGCACGAACACGGGCACGCACGCAAGCAACAACCAGTAGTAGCGCTTGTCGGGTACGGGAACGGTAAACACCTTGAGCGCGAGCAACGCGGCAAGGGCAAGCGCCGCAAGACATACGGCAAGTTTCAAGACCCAGGCAAAAACGCGCGGCAGATGCGCCTCTAATTTTTCCTTGACGATGGGATAATATCCCGCAAAGCACAGATAAATGAGCGGTGCCGTTTTCGTGGGCACCAGCAACATCGCAAGCACCGCCGTGACGGCATAGACAAGATAGGGGTAACTGCCCCCCAGTTCGATCACGGCAAACGTGACGAAAAGCGAAGCGATCACCGCCATGGAAAGGTCCAGCACCTCCACAAGTGAGCCAAGCGCAAGCGAAATGACACCAAGCGCCGCCAATGCCGCGGACAGCGTCAGTGCGCGCGTGCCCCTCATACGCCGTTTCATATCAGCAACAAGGGATCAGATCGCCGCCCATACACTCACAGCAGCAATCGGCGCAAATGAGAGAACTGCACAGGTCACAGTCACAGCAACTTTGGCCGCGACTCGTCTGATATCCGCCACCGTAGCCGTTTGCACGCTCGTGCATCTGCTCCTTGAAGCGGAAATACTCGTTATTCGTGGGTTCCATACGGTAGGCCGTATCAAAGCAACGCTGTGCATCAACGTACGCGCCCTTGCGCAAGAAGACACAACCCGTGAGGAAATGCCATTCGGCACCGCGATCGGCGGCGGCGATCTCCGAAAGCAGTCGCTCTGCCTCGGTGATATTGCCTGCGTTGATGCAGTTGCGAATGAGCGTAAATTTGGCCTGCGCGTCCTGCGAATAGTTCTGTCGGTTATAGTTGCCCGCGCCGTAATATCCGCCGCTCGTATTGCCCTCGTTCTGTCCTGCGCGCTCGCCCGTGCCGCTTGCCGTATACCCTTTGGCGCGAAGCTGTTGGATCTCCTCGTAGGCGGCGTTGATCTCCTTCATTTTCTCGTTGGCGAGATCGGCAAGATCGCTGTCCTTATAGCGGTCGGGGTGATATTTTCTCACCAGTTTGCGGTAGGCCTGTTTGACCTCCTCGTCACCGGCATCGGGAGATACACCCAGCACCTTATAGGGATTGTTGTTCACGAATATCCTCCTTCTTACTGCCGAGAACGCGGTCCATCGTCTGCGGCATACCAAGATATAATACGTTGTGCAAGATCTCGCGTGCGGTGGCGTTGCCATCGGGCAGGAGATCGATCGCCTTTTCCAGATCAAAAAGACCCGCGATCAGTGCGTCACGAAGTCCGCGCCGATCCTCGTTTGGCACAGGGCCGCCGTACAGGAGCAAAAACGGGTTAAACCTACCCCGTTTGGCGTCCTTTTCCAGATCGTCCAGCGCGTCCATCAGATAGATAAAGCGCCCGACCTCAAAGCCGATCTTATGTGCAAGGCGTGCGTCCTCACCCGAAAGACCGTGTGCCGTAACGTCGCCGAGCAACTCGCCGAAGATCGCCGCTACGGTATCCACCAGGGGTGTTTGGCGCGTTTCTTCCTCGCCAAGGCGCATAAGATGTGCGCGGACGGTATCGCAAAGCGCGGGATATGCTTTCTTTGCACGGCGATACGCACCGCGAAGAAACAGGCACCGAAGGCGCGCGACCATACGACAGAGACCCCGCTCGTCCGCCACGTCATCACGGCATTTTTCAAATGCCAGAATCACCGAGGCGTACGCGCAATAACGAAGCGAGTCATTCGGCTCCATCATTTGCCGTTTCCGAATGGGGTGAACGATACAGCGGCGGGGGCGGATCCTGCCCGTTTCGCCGTCAAGCAACATACGGACGTGTGCCAGAAACGCAAAATCGTAACTGAGTGTAAGACGTGAGCACTGCCCTGTGCATTTGCCCATTGAGCGACAGAGTCCGCAATAGGCGGCGCGATAATACTCGTATTCGCGTATCCGCAACTCGGCTCGCTCAATTTTGATATAGCCAAACACGCACCGTTGCCCCCTTTTTTGTCTTATTGTGCGTCCATACCGGGCAGACCCACGGCATCCTCTACGGGAAGCGTGAAGGCAATGCCCTGTCCCGGGGTACTCAGGCCCGCCTCGCGGTAGATCGCGTGCAGAATGTCATCCTTGAGTTTAGAGGGCACAAGGATCAGTACGACCTCCTTTTCGGGCTGAATGGAGATCTTGAAGAAGGTCTCTGCCTCCTGATTGGCAGTACCTCTGGCCGCCAGCACCGTGCCGCCCTTGGCACCGCACGCACGCGCGGCACTCATCACCACGTCACTGTAACCCGTGTTGACCACACAAACGATCATTTCATATGCGTATGCCATTTCACGTTCCCTCCTTGGTCGTACCTACCGAATAATTGCGGTTATTGCAAAAAAATTGATAGAGCGTGGCACCGATCATACCGCTCATCGGAACGGTATACGCAATGCCCTTGCCGCCCTTGACGGCGGTAAAACGCGCGGAAAGCGCCTCCAGTGCGGGCTTGACACGATCCTCGCGGATCACGCTGAAGATCACGGCCTTATCACTCTCGGCAAGTCCCATCATTTGCAGGATATCCGAGCCGGCCGTGCCGTTTGCGGCCACACTGAACTGCATATTGATCTCAAAGGATTGCAAAAGATCCATATAGAAATCCGCCTTTTCACGATTGACGATCGTGAGGAGCAGTTTGAGCTTTTGCGGCGCTTCCATAGCTTTTGTCGTTTTTCTTCTTGCCATAGCCACGCCTCCTTACATAAAGCGAATGATCTGCTCGTCATCCGCACCCAGAATATTGCGCATCATGATCTTCTCGCGCACCTTCGCGGCCATCACGGCACGGAAGCCCATGATCTGAATGGTAATGAGCGGCGTCATCGCGACCATCGCCACGATACCGAAGCCGTTGGTCATCACCGACGAGGCACCGCCGATGTCCGCACAAGCGCCGATCGCCAGCGGCAGAATGAAACTGGACGTTAAGGGTCCGCTCGCGACACCGCCCGAGTCAAAGGCGATCGCCGTATACAGACGGGGTACGAAGAAGGAAAGACCCAGCGAAATGAAATAACCCGGGATCAGGTAATACAGAATGCTGAAATCAAAGATGATACGGATCATCGAAAGGCCAAGCGAGATACCCACGCCCACCGAAAGTGCAACCGTCATGGAGCGGCGGCTGACCGTGCCGCTGGTGATGGTCTCCACCTGGCGGTTGAGCACGTGCACTGCGGGCTCTGCCAGCACGACCACAAGGCCGAGGATAAAGCCAAAGATCACAAGCAGGACGGGGTGCTCGGAGAGTTGTGTACCGATCTTATAACCGATGGGCATAAAGCCGATGGTCACAGCGGACAGGAAGATCACAAGACCCAGGAAGGTATAGACGATGCCCACCGCAATACGGATCAGGAGTTTCTTAGGCAGATGCAGGCAGGTGAATTGCAGAATGGCGAAGAACGCCACGATCAGCGCAAGGGCCAAAAGCACCTCGCCCGCAATGTCCAACACGGTATGGAAGAGCGCATCGCCCAGATACGCCTCCACGCGGTAATCGGGCAGACTGTATGTAAGATCGTTCTTGGCGAAAATGCCAAGCACCATCACCGCCAGGATCGGGCCGACCGAGCAAAGCGCCACGGGGCCAAAGCTGTTCTCGCTTGCGTCCTTGCCACCCAGCGTTGTAGCGATGCCCGCACCGAGTGCCATGATAAACGGCACCGTGATGGGCCCTGTTGTAACACCGCCTGAATCAAAGGCGAGCGCAAGCAGCTCCTCGTTTCCGTTCAAAAAGAGCAGCGAAACCAGCGCAAACAGCAGCATATAAAAGAACATCAGCATGCTCGAAAGTCGCGTTTTGGTGAGGATCTTGAGCACCGAGAGCAAGAGAAATGCACCGACGCCCACGCCCACAAACAGGATCAATGCCGTGGGGGAAATGACCTCGCTCACCTGGGAAGCCAGCACCGAGAGATCAGGCTCTGCCACGGTGATCAGTACGCCAAGCACAAAGCAGGTGCCAAGCAAAAGTCCGATCCTGCGCGACTTGGAAAGGCCGGATCCCACCTGAACGCCCATCGGCGTCATCGCCATATCAGCACCCAAATTGAAAAGGCCGATGCCCACCACCAGCAGCACGGCTGACACGGAAAACACAACGATCTCTGTCAGGGTCAGCGTGAGCAGGGGGGTAAAACTGAGAAGAAGCACGATCAGAGCCACGGGCAGCACCGAGATCAATGCTTCTTTGATTTTTGCCAGCAGAATACGTGTCATCGTGCACCTCCATACAGTATATCTATTATATTATATCTTACTCAAAAATCTTTGTCAATAGAAACAATTTGAACTTTAGGTGAATACTGCGTGTGCGGACTCAGCACGCTTCGACGGCAAGTGACATAAGATGAAAGTGTGGAGGAGGTGTATTCCGATGCTTCAAAGTCCTATTTCCTCTTGTGTCGCGGCCATCGGCTCTATGACACTGTCCATCAAGGCACAGCGCGCACTGTTGGACGCGGGCGTGGCGGCACGCGTGATCGCGCTTTCTCCACGCGAAACAAAACGCGGCTGTGCGTACGGCGTATCCTTCGCGTGTGCGGCCGACAGGGTGGCGCGCGCCGCCCTGCAACAAAGCGGCATTCCCGTTTCGCAATACCTGACGAAGGACGGCACGACCCCGTGATCTATCTGGATAACGCCGCGACCACCTTTCCCAAACCGCGCGAGGTGGTCGCTGAGGTCACGCGCTGTCTGGAGGAGTACTGCGGCAACCCCGGACGCGGTGCGCACCCGCTTGCCATGGCAAGTGCCGAACGCATCTACGCCGCGCGCGAAGCGCTTGCCGCTTTTTTTGGCCTTGACGCCCCTGAACGTATTGTATTTGGCACGAATACCACCCATGCATTGAATTTGGCATTAAAGGGCCTTTTAGAGGCGCACACGCACGTTCTGATCTCCGAGTTGGAGCACAACGCCGTGCGGCGCGTGCTCTTTGCACTCGGAGCCGAGCGTCAGGTCACGTTTGACACCTTTCCCGTGTTAGGGCTCTCGACGGGTGGGATCCTTTGCGGGATCGCAAGGCGGATCCGCCCCTCGACCGTCGCGGTGGTCTGCACACACGCCTCCAACGTCTGCTCGGTCACACTGCCGATCCGCGAGATCGGGGCGCTCTGCCACGCACACGGCCTGCATTTTATCGTGGATGCCGCGCAGTCGGCGGGACATCTGCCGATCCGCATGGAAGAGATGCACGTCAGTGCACTGGCGGCACCCGGGCACAAGGGTCTGTTCGGGATCCAGGGCGTCGGCATACTTGCTCTTTCCAAGGGGCTGTGCCTTTCCACACTTTTGCAGGGCGGTAGTGGCAGTGACTCGCTCTCGCCGTCAATGCCAAGCGAGCCGCCCGAACGCTATGAGGCGGGGACACTCCCCACGCCCGCCATCGTGTCACTGATCGCGGGACTGCGGTTCCTTGGCGAACGCGGCACGGAGCAAATCGCGGCACACGAGCGTATGCTCTTTTGTGCCGCACGGGAGCGCCTTGGCGCACTGCCCGATATCCGCCTCTTTGCGCCCGAGGCCGAGGGCTCGGTGCTCTCCTTTGTAAAGTGCGGCGAAAGCGCCGCCGAAACGGCAGAAAAACTTGCCGCGCACGGCATCTGTGTGCGCGGCGGCTATCACTGCGCGCCACTGGCGCACGAAGCACTGGGCACGCCCGAGGGCGGCAGTGTGCGTATCAGTTTCAGCCCCTTCAACACCGTGGCCGAGCTGGATACGCTCTGGCGCGTGCTGAAATAAAAAAAGCACTCCCGTGCGGGAGTGCTTTTTTGTCGATTAGTCCTCGATCAGCTTGATGATGGCCATCTCGGCTGCGTCGCCGCGACGGGGACCCATCTTGAAGATCTGGGTATAACCGCCGTTACGGTTCTCATACTTGGGAGCGATCTCGTTGAACAGCTTGGATACAACGTCCTCCTTCGTAATGTAAGCCAGGGCGGCACGACGGGTGGCAAGGGTATTCTTCTTGCCAAGCGTAATCATCTTCTCTGCCATGGAACGGACTTCCTTTGCTCTTGCAAGCGTGGTTTCCACGGAACCGTTCTCAAGCAGGTAAGTCACAAGACCACGCAGCATGGCATTGCGATGCGCAGTGGGTCTGCCAAGTTTTCCGGGCATTGTGGTTTCCCTCCTAATTTACTTCGTTGTGCGGTGACTCGCGCGGATTATTCCTCTTCCTTCTTCAGGTCAAGGCCGAGCGAGCGCAATTTCTGGATAACTTCTTCCAGCGACTTCTTGCCGAGATTGCGGACCTTAATCATGTCCTCCTCGGTACGGTTGGTAAGATCCTCAACCGTGTCAATGCCTGCGCGCTTCAAGCAATTGAAACTACGGACAGACATGTCAAGCTCTTCAATGGTCATCTCAAGGACCTTTTCCTTGATGGTCTCTTCACGTTCTACCATGATTTCAGCCTTCTTTGCCTCGTCGGTGAGGTTCACAAAGAGGTTGAGATGTTCATTGAGTATCTTGGCGCCAAGAGAGATCGCTTCCTTGGCCGTGATCGTTCCGTTCGTCAGAACGTCAATGGTCAGTTTGTCAAGATCGGTGATGTTGCCCACGCGGGTGCTTTCCACGTTGTAATTCACCTTATATACCGGGGTATAGATCGAATCGGTGTAAATGGTACCGATGGGAGCAGACGTGTTGGGGCCGAGAGCCATAGCAGCAAGCTGCTTGTTGCGCTCCTGGGACACGTAGCCGCGGCCGTGATCGAAGGTCAGCTCCATGTAGAAGCGCTCGTTCTCAGCCAGCGTGATGATGTGATGCTCGGGATTCAGGATCTCAAGATCGGCATCCTGCTTGATGTCGGCGGCGGTCACCTCGCGGGGACCCGTAACGTCAATGATGGCAACCTTGGGCGTATTGCTGAACAGCTTTGCCGTGATGCCCTTTACGTTCAGGACGATCTCGGTCACATCTTCCTTTACACCCGGGATAGTGGAAAATTCATGGAGGACACCGTCGATTTTGATGCTGGTAACAGCAACGCCCTGCAGAGAGCTGAGCAAAATACGACGAAGAGAATTGCCCAAAGTGATACCGTAGCCGCGCTCCAGGGGATCGACTACAAACGTACCGCTTTTTCCGTCCTCGCTCATGTGAGCAATGGTAATATTCGGCTTTTCGATTTCAAGCATTCCAATAAACCCTCCTCTGTAATATTTTTGGTGTCGACAAGCGACGGGGATCGAGCGTCATTCGGCTATCCGTATCCGTGACGGTAGCCGACTGACACGGATTACTTGGAATAGAACTCGACGATCAGCTGCTCGTTGATCTCAAAGTCGATGTCCTCGCGAGCGGGCATAGCCACAACCTTCGCGGAGCCATTCTCCTTGTTTACCTCGAGCCACTTGGGAGTAAGCTTGGAGCCCTGTGCCTCCAGCAGACCCTTGATCTTGGTCAGATCGCGGCTGCTCTCCTTCACAGCGATCACGTCGCCTGCCTTCACAGCGATAGAGGGAATGTTAACCTTCTTGCCGTTGAGGGTGAAATGAGCGTGCAGAACGAGCTGACGGGCCTCCTTGCGGGACTCAGCCATACCCATGCGGTAGACCACGTTGTCCAGTCTTCTCTCCAGGAGAACAAGCAGGTTCTCACCGGTCATGCCGGGCTTACGCTCTGCCTCGTTGTAGAGATTGTGGAACTGCGTCTCCAGCAGGCCGTAGTATCTTCTGACCTTCTGCTTCTCGCGAAGATGCATACCGTACTCACGAACCTTCTTGTTTGCTGCGCCGTGCTGACCGGGAGCAGTGTTGCGACGGTCGATTGCGCACTTACCTGTCATGCAACGCTCGCCCTTGAGGAACAGCTTGGTGCCCTCGCGGCGGCAGATGCGACATGCAGGACCTGTATATCTTGCCATATTCGTATACCTCCTGAATGATTAAACGCGGCGACGCTTGGGGGGACGGCAACCGTTGTGGGGAATGGGCGTAACGTCCTTGATCATGGTAACCTGCAGACCAACGGCCTCCAGTGCACGGATCGCAGACTCACGGCCGGAGCCGGGGCCCTTCACATAAACCTCAACGGTCTTCAGACCGTGCTCCATTGCAGCCTTAGCGGCCTGCTCTGCGGCAGACTGGGCGGCAAAGGGGGTGGACTTACGGGAGCCCTTGAAACCAAGCTCACCGGCGGAAGCCCAAGAAATTGCATTACCTGCAACGTCGGTCACGGTGATGATCGTGTTATTGAAAGTGGCGCTGATATGAACGGCACCCTTCTCAATATTTTTGCGCTCGCGGCGTTTCTTAACGACTTTCTTTACATTAGCCATTGTTATGCCACTCCTTTATTTCTTCTTGTTCGCAATGGTCTTAGCGGGTCCCTTGCGAGTTCTTGCGTTGGTCTTGGTTCTCTGACCTCTAACGGGCAGACCCTTGCGGTGACGAATGCCACGATAGCAGTTGATTTCGACCAGACGCTTGATGTTCAGCGCGACGTCACGGCGGAGGTCACCCTCGACGTGGTAAGAGTTTTCGATCTCGTCACGCAGCTTTGCAACCTCTTCCTCGGTCAGATCCTTTGCACGGGTATCGGGATTGATACCGGTCTTTGCGAGGATGTCGTTTGCGCTCTTACGGCCGATGCCGTAGATATAGGTCAGTGCAATTTCCACTCTCTTCTGATTGGGAATATCAACACCTGCAATACGAGCCATAGTAATTTACCTCTTTCTTCAGTGTGGGGATTAGCCCTGTCTCTGCTTGTGCTTGGGATTCTCACAGATGACCATTACGTGGCCCTTTCTCTTGATAATCTTGCACTTTTCGCAGATTTTTTTAACGGAAGGCTTTACTTTCATTGTGTCACACCATTCCTTTCATCTAAAATGTTCGGATCCTTGTGGGATCATTTCGCACGCCAGGTAATGCGTCCTTTGGTCAGGTCGTAGACCAAAACCTCAATGGTGACGCGATCGCCGGGCAGAATGCGGATATAATTCATGCGGAGCTTTCCCGAAATGTGGGCCGTCACAAGATGGCCGTTGGGAAGCTTGACTTTGAAGGTGGCATTGGGCAGTGCCTCAAGCACAGTACCCTCAAACTCAATCACATCGTCCTTAGGCAAAAGATTCCCTCCCTTGTATTTGATTTGCGATGTTTCATTGTCCGATTTCAACCTCGGTCAGATTGATGATGCCGTCGGCGGTGAGCGCTACGGTGTTTTCGTAGTGCGCCGACAGACTTCCGTCTGCGGTTTTCACAGTCCAGCCGTCGGGCAGAACACGAACCTCGTGTGTGCCGACGTTTACCATCGGTTCGATGGCAATGACCAACCCCGCACAAAGGCGAGGACCGCGCCCCGGTGTTCCGTAGTTGGGAACGTCGGGCTCTTCGTGTACGTCACGGCCAACACCGTGGCCAACGTAACGTCTTACAACGCTGAATCCGCAGCCGCGCACGTACGAATCCACTGCCGAACCAAGATCACCAATACGGTTACCGATCTTGAGTGCGTTCAGTGCCTCGTAAAAGCTCTGCTTGGTCGCGGCGATCAGACGGGTGGCCTCCTCGCTCACCTGCCCTACGGGGAAGGTGCGCGCGCTGTCGCCGTGATAGCCCTTATAATGAGCGCCCACGTCGATCTTCACGATATCGCCCTCCTGCAGGATACGATCCTTGGAGGGAATGCCGTGAATGACCTCGTCGTTGATGCTGATGCAAGCAGATCCCGGGAAGCCGTAAAGCCCGAGGAAGGAGGGCGTTGCGCCCTGCTTCTGGATATACGTGCGAATGACGTTGTCCAGTTCCTTGGTGCTTACGCCGGGGCGGATGCGATCACGGACGGTAAGCAATGCTTCGCCCGTGATGCGCCCCGCGTCACGCATTGCTGCGATCTGCACGGAATTCTTAATCTGTATCATAGGGATCAGATGCGGCCGAGTGCCTCAAAGGTGAGGCGCGTGGTATCGGCAACCTCCTCCTGTCCCTGTACGGTGAGCAGCAGGCCCTTGGCGGCATAATAGTCCTTCAGAGGCTCGGTCTGCTCGTGATAGGTCTTCAGTCGGTTCAGTACGGTTTCGGGCGTATCATCCTTGCGGATATACAACTCGGCGCCGCACTTGTCGCAAATGCCATCCTTTTGGGAGGGCTTGTAGGCGGTATGGTAGGTGGCACCGCAGGCACAGACCCGACGGCCACTCATACGCTCTACGATTTTTTCGTCCGCCACCTCAATGGAGAGAGCGGCGTCAATTCTAACGCCCATAGCGTCCAGCGCCTTTGCCTGAGGGATCGTGCGCGGGAAGCCGTCAAGAATGAAGCCATTCTTGCAGGCATCGGAAGTCAGATATTCCTTGATTACACCCACCACGATGTCATCGGGTACCAGCGCACCTGCGTCCATATAGGATTTCGCAGTCATGCCAAGCTCGGTGCCTGCCTCAATGGCGGCACGCAGCATATTGCCCGTAGAAACCGCGGGGATGCCCCATTTCTCAGAGATTTTCTCGGACTGCGTGCCTTTGCCCGCGCCCGGAGCTCCCATCAAAATCAAATTCATAGTATCCTCCGAAGTGTTGGATCAACCAAGGAAGCCCTTGCTCATACGCATGCTGAGCTGTGCCTCAAGATCACGAATGGTCTCAAGTACAACGCCCACAACGATCAACAAGGAGGAGCCGCTGAACGTCAAAGCGCCAAGACCTGCGGGAACCGCAACGCCTGCCTTACCAAGAATGGAGCAGACCACGGTGACGAGCATGGGCACGCCTGCCACGATGCAAAGGAAGAATGCACCGATGAGCGTGATGCGCTTGAGAATGCGGTTGATATACTGCACGGTGGGACGGCCGGGACGGTGTCCGGGGATCGCACCGCCGTTGCTGTTGATGTTGTTCGCTACTTCCACAGGATTGAAGGAGATCAAAATGTAGAAGTAGGAGAATGCCACGGTCAGCACCAGGAACAGCACAAGGTAAAGCCAAGTGTCGGTGTTCAGGAAGCTGGTGACGAAATCAACAAATCCTTCTGCCTTACCCTCGGGAATGAAGGTGGCGATCAGGGCGGGAATGGAAACGATCGAGTTGGCGAAGATGATAGGCATCACGCCCGTCATGTTCAACTTGATCGGCAGATGGGTGGACTGGCCACCGTACATCTTACGACCGACAACGCGCTTTGCGTACTGAATCGGAATGCGGCGCTCGGAGTTCGTGATGAACACGATAAAGCCGACGGCGACCACTGCGATGATCACGACCACAACGGCCACGATCACGCCGACCCACCAGGTACCACCGGTGATGCCCGTGACGATCGAATTGAAAAGACTGGGGAAGCTGGCGATAATGTTGACACACAGGATCACGGAGATACCGTTGCCTACGCCCTTATCGTTGATCAGCTCGGCGATCCACATGACCAGTGCGGCACCTGCACAGAAGCAGGCGTTGATCACGATCATAGCGAACCACACGGGAGTGCCGTCCTCGGCGCCCACGGAATCCACCAACCAGCTAACGCCGTTGGTACCGTTGAGCAGGATCATGCTGTAACCGTAACTGGTGATCAGTGCCAGTGCCACGGTCACGTAACGGGTGATGGCGTTGATCTTCTTCTGCCCGTTTGCGCCGTCCTTTGCCATACGCTCGAGAGCGGGAATGGCAATAGTCAGCAGCTGCATCACGATCGAGGCCGTGATATAGGGGCTAACGGAAAGTGCGAACAGCGTTGCATACTGCATTGCGCCGCCCGAAAGCACGCTCATCAGTCCGAGAACCGAGGTTCCGTAAAGAGAGCTGAAGGATTCGGAAACGCTTCCGCTGACGTAGGGGACGCAAATGCAAGCACCAAGGCGATAAAGGAGGACGATAAACAATGTGAAGAGCATCTTTTTCTGAAGATCAGGAGTCTTCCACGCGTTCTTTAACGTCTTAAACATCCTTATGCCACCTCGATCTTTCCACCTGCTGCTTCAATCTTTTCCTTTGCGGTAGCCGAAAAGACGGTAGCTTTTACGGTTAATTGACGGGTGAGCTCACCGTTGCCAAGAATCTTGACACCGTCCACAACCTTGCGGACGATTCTCTTGGCCATCAGTGCTTCCACGTCCACCACAGCGCCGTTCTCGAAAACGTTGAGTTGCTCAACGTTCACGATTGCGTAAACCTTAGCAAACTTGTTGTTAAAGCCGCGCTTGGGATGCTTGCGGTACAGCGGGATCTGACCGCCCTCGAAACCGGGACGGACACCGCCGCCGGAACGAGCATTCTGGCCCTTGTGGCCCTTGCCTGCGGTCTTGCCGTTACCGGAACCGGGACCGCGGCCCTTACGCCAAGCGGCCTTTGCAGAGCCGACGGCGGGAGAAAGTTCATGGAGTTTCATCGTTCTAATCCTCCTTTACGCGTTTTCTACCTTAACAAGGTGTGCGATAACGCGAACCTTGCCGGCAAGAACGGCGTTGTCCTCATGAATGATGAAATCGCCGATTTTCTTAAGGCCCAAGGACTTAGCAGTGGCCTTCTGGTTGGGGAGAGCGCCGATGGTGCTCTTTACAAGAGTAACCTTCTTCATGGTAGCCCTCCTTATTTCACCTGCGCCACGTCGAGATCGCGGATCTTCGCAACCTCTTCTGCGGTGCGCAGTGCTTTCAAGCCCTCAACGGTAGCCTTGACTACGTTTGCGGGGTTGTTAGAGCGCAGGCTCTTTGCACGGATGTTCTTGATGCCGGCAAGTTCCAGCACGAAACGAACACCGCCGCCTGCGATGATACCGGTACCGGGTGCGGCGGGCTTCAGAAGCACCTTGCCTGCACCAAACTCACCGACAACCTCGTGAGGGATGGTGCCTCCCTTCAGGGAAACAGTGATCATATTCTTCTTTGCATCCTCGATACCCTTGCGAATTGCTTCCGGTACCTCGGCTGCCTTACCGAGACCTACACCGATGCGGCCCTTGCCGTCACCCACTGCCATGATAGCAGCGAAGCGAGCGATACGACCACCTTTAACGGTCTTGGAAACACGGTTAAGCGCGATGAGCTGTTCTTTGAACTCCTGCTCAGCGGGATTTCTGTTGTAAGCCATGTTTTTCCTCCTAAAATTTGTTCAAACGACGTTGAACAGTGTACAAACCGGACTCAGAACTTCAGGCCGCCCTCGCGAGCGCCTTCAGCCAGTTCCGATACACGTCCGTGATAAAGATAGCCGCCACGGTCGAATACGACTTCGGTAATACCCTTTGCAGCTGCGCGCTCGGCAATCGTCTTGCCAACCACTCTTGCTGCTGCCTTGTTGCTGCCGATTCCTTCAAACGCCTTTTCAAGGGTGGAAGCGGAAACCAGCGTAACGCCGGCCACATCGTCGATGATCTGTGCGCTGATGTTCGCGTTGGAGCGATATACAGCCAGACGAGGACGCTCTGCGGTGCCGGAGATCTTAGCTCTGACTCTCTTATGTCTCTTAAGGCGAGCCTGATTGCTGTCTTTTCTCGATACCATTTCAATCCACTCCTTTCATTATTTACCGGCTTTACCGGCCTTGCGGCGAATGTGCTCGTCAGAATACTTGACGCCCTTGCCATGGTAGGGTTCGGGGGGTCGCTTGCTGCGAATTACCGCGGCGATCTGACCGACAGCCTGCTTGTTGATGCCCTTCACCACGATGGTGTTGGGGTTGGGAACCTCGAAGGTGATGCCTTCGGGCTCGGTTACGACGAGACTTGCCTGGGGAAGGCCGTTCACAAGAGAATGGCCGAGGTAAAGCTGAAGGTTCTTGCCCTGCTTTGCTACCTTGTAGCCAACGCCGACAACCTCGAGCGTCTTGGTGTAACCGGTGGTAACACCGACGACCATGTTGTTGAGCAGTGCGCGGGTCAGACCGTGCAGGCTACGAACCTCTTTCTCGTCGTTAGGACGGGTAACGATCAACTCGGCACCCTCCTGCTTAATGGTAATGATCTCGGCAAAGGTCTCGGTAAGCGTACCAAGGGGACCCTTGACGGTAACAACGTTGCCATCGGCAATGGTAACGGTAACTCCTGCGGGAACTGCCACAGGCATTCTTCCGATTCTAGACATCTTGCGTTACCTCCTTACCAAACGAAAGCGATGACTTCGCCGCCGATCTTGAGCTCGCGTGCCTTCTTGTCGGTCATCAGACCCTTAGAAGTGGACACGATCGCGATACCAAGACCGTTCATAACGCGGGGCATATCCTCGTAGCCGGCGTAGATACGCAGACCGGGCTTGGACACGCGGCGCAGGCCACGAATGACCTTCTGCTTGCCTGCCGTGTACTTCAGCGTCACGCGGATGCTGCCCTGCTTGCCGTCCTCGATCACCTGATAGCCCTTAACGTCGCCCTCAGCGACGAGAATGTCAGCAATCGACTTCTTCATGTTGGATGCCGGAATATCAACCGTAGCGTGCTTCGCGTTGCTCGCGTTGCGGATACGGGTAAGCATATCGGCAATAACGTCGGACATTTGCATAGTTTTAATCCTCCTGTATGCAAGTAGATTTTTTCTTGCTGCCGAGCAATGTCGGCGGCCAATCGGCGGTTAAATCCAACTCCCTGCTGTTTTCGAGGGTGGGTCTGATTTCCTTCCGATCGTTAGGGGTTTTTATTCACGCGGCCGCCCCCTTTTGGGGGACAACCGACAGAATACGGTAAAATTACCAGGATGCCTTCTTCACACCGGGAATCTCGCCCTTGTAGGCAAGGTTACGGAAGCAAATACGGCAAATACCGAACTTACGCAGGTAAGCGTGAGGACGGCCGCAGATCTTGCATCTGGTGTAAGCGCGAGTAGAGAACTTGGGCTCTTTCTGCTGCTTGAGAATCATAGATTTCTTTGCCATTTTCTTACTACCTCCGGATTATTGTGCGAAGGGAGCGCCCATCAGACGGAGCAGCTCTCTTGCTTCGGCATCGGTGTTGGCAGTGGTAACGAAGCAGATGTCCATACCACGGATCTTCTCAACCTTGTCGTACTCGATTTCGGGGAAGATCAGCTGCTCCTTGAGACCCAAGGAGTAGTTGCCACGGCCGTCAAATGCGTTGGGGTTGATACCCTTGAAGTCACGCACGCGGGGCAGTGCGAAGTTGAACAGACGATCCATGAACTCGTACATACGGTCGCCGCGAAGGGTAACCTTTGCACCGATCTTCATGCCCTGACGGAGCTTGAAGTTTGCCACGGACTTTTTTGCAACGGTGGGAACTGCCTTCTGACCCGAAATGGTGGTCAGGTCGGTGATGATGTTCTCGATCACCTTGGAATTATCCTTTGCATCGCCTGCGCCGATGTTGATCACGATCTTATCGAACTTGGGGATCTGCATCACGCTGGAGTAAGCAAACTGCTTCATAAGAGCGGGGGCAACCTGCTCACGGTACAACTCTTTCATTCTTGCCATGTCAGTTTACCTCCTCTCAAAGCTTTGCGCCGCATTTTGCGCAACCGCGGTCTTTTTTGTGGCCGCCCATCTGGACCTTGGTGCGAACACCCTTGTCACAGGTGGGGCAGTAAAGTGCTACGCGGGAAGCGTAGATAGCGCCCCCGGCATCCACGATGCCGCCGGTCTCGCCCTGTCTTCTGGGTTTCACGTGCTTGGTCTGTACGTTAGCACCCTCAACGATGACCTTGCGTTCATCGGGAGAAACTGCGATAACCTTGCCCTTAACGCCCTTATCGTCGCCGGAAATTACGATAACGGTATCATCTCTTTTAACATGAAGCGTATTCATCTTTTGATTCCTCCATTAAAGTACTTCGGGAGCAAGGGAGAGAATCTTGATAAAGTCTTTATCACGGAGTTCTCTTGCTACAGGTCCAAAAATACGTGTTCCTCTGGGTGTATTGTCTTCTTTGATAATTACTGCTGCGTTTTCGTCGAACTTGAGGTAAGAACCGTCAGCTCTCTTTACGCCCTTAACAGAGCGAACGATAACAGCTTTTACTACTTCGCCTTTTTTAGCAGTTCCGCCGGGAGCTGCCTTCTTAACGCTGCAAACGACTACGTCGCCGATGTTAGCGTATCTTCTGCCGGTGCCGCCGAGAACTCTGATGCACATGAGTTCTTTAGCGCCGGTATTGTCGGCTACTTTCATCAATGACTGTTGTTGAATCATTGCGTTATCCTCCTTAAATATTCACATCTCACAGGCTGCGCCTTGGCGCTCTAGCCTTGCACTATGATATTATTTTGCTTTTTCGATGATTTCAACAAGTCTCCATCTCTTATCTTTGGAAAGAGGTCTTGTTTCCATGATCTTTACGGTATCGCCTTCGCCGCACTCATTGTTTTCGTCGTGTGCTTTGAGTCTGATGGTTCTCTTGATAACCTTACCGTATTTGGGGTGTTTTACATTGTCTTCGATTGCAACAACGATGGTTTTGTCCATTTTATCGCTGACAACCCTACCGACTCTGGTTTTTCTGAGGTTTCTTTCGATTGCTTCGCTCATGACATATACTCCTCTCTACGACTTATTCAGCAGCCTTTTTGTTGAGGGCTGTCATAACTCTTGCGATGTCCTTCTTAACATCAGCGATCTTATGGGGATTGTCAAGCTGATTGATCTCATTCTGGAAGCGGAGCTTGAAGAGTTCGCTCTTCAGCTCTTTGAGCTTGGAGGAGAGATCAGCGGAAGTCATTTTGTTAAGTTCAGTAGCTTTCACTGTTTATGCCTCCTCTGCTTCTTCTTTTTTCATGAATTTACATTTGATCGGGAGCTTGTGAGATGCGAGACGCATAGCTTCCTTTGCAACGTCTTCGGCAACGCCGTCCATTTCGAACATAACTCTGCCGGGTTTAACAACCGCTACCCAATATTCGGGAGAACCTTTACCGGAACCCATTCGAGTTTCAGCGGGCTTTTCCGTAATCGGTTTGTCGGGGAAAATTTTGATCCATACTTTACCGCCACGTTTGATGTAACGAGTCATTGCAATACGGGCAGCTTCGATCTGATTGCTTGTGATCCAAGCGGGTTCAGTTGCTACGAGACCGTAGGAGCCGTAGCTGATTGTGTTACCTCTGGTAGCTTTACCTTTGAGGCGGCCGCGCTGAACGCGTCTGTATTTAACTCTCTTTGGCAACAACATTTCTTCTGCCTCCTTCTCTCGGTTGTCTTGCAGTGTTGGATCTGCCGTTACCGTTAGCGTTTCTATTGCCACGGCGATCACCGCGTCTGTCGTTTCTTCTGTCGCGTCTTTCAGCGGGAGCTTCTGTCTGAACGTTTGCGCCTGCTCTGCCGGAAAGAACTTCGCCCTTGTAGATCCAAACTTTTACGCCGATCTTACCGTAAGTGGTGTTTGCTTCCCAGAAACCGTAGTCGATGTCGGCACGGATGGTCTGAAGCGGAATGGTACCTTCATGGTAGTGTTCGGTACGAGCGATTTCGGCACCTGCAAGACGACCGGAAACGGTAACCTTAATACCCTTGGCACCGAGGCGCATGGTGCGGCTGATCGCCTGCTTCATAGCGCGGCGGAAAGCAACACGGCGTTCGAGCTGAGAAGCGATGTTTTCAGCTACGAGCTGAGCGCACATATCAACGGGCTTAACTTCGAGAACGTTTACTGCTACTTCAGTACCAGCGATTGCTTCGATGCCAGCCTTGAGCTTTTCGATTTCTGCACCGTTGCGGCCGATAACCTGGCCGGGCTTAGCGCAGTGGATGAACACGCGAACCTTACCGGTGTTGTCGCGTTCGATTTCTACCTTGGGAACGCCTGCAAGAAGGAGAGTGCTCTTAACATACTC
>JAZSGQ010000025.1:0-7377 GCA_045532805.1 Eubacteriales bacterium | reverse complement strand
GCACCACCAGCGGCGACGTGTACTCCAACGTGATCGTCCCCGAGGAATAAAAAAGGCACCTGCCCCGGCGTGGCTGGTGCTTTTGGTTTAATAGATACCGATTGCGGGAAGGATCCCTGCGGCGGCGAGGGTGAGTGTGCCGAAGGCGGGGCGGCCGTCGCGCGGCTCGCCGATGCTCCCGGGGCAAAGGATCACAAAGGGGCGCGTGAGGGTGTGGGTGCCGATCTTGGTGCCTGCTGCAAGGATGCGCTCATACGGCACGTGGGTGTGGCCGTAGAGGAGCGCGTCGGCATTGGCGGCAAGTGCCGCCTCCAGCGCCGCGTCGATGCCGTGCTTTACGCCCTCACGGTGGCCGTGGGTGAGATACAGGCGGTAGCCGCCGATCTCCAAAAGGCGGAAATAGGGCGCGTCACAGGTGGTGTACCAATCGCAGTTGCCGCGCACGGCGCGCACGTCGACGTGGTCGGGAACGACGGCAAGATCGCGCAGTCCGTCCCCCAAAAACAGCACCGTGTCGGGGCTTGTGCGCCGCAGGAGCGCCTCTATGCGGTCGGCGCGGCCGTGTGAGTCGGAAAGGACGAGCAGATTCAGCGGCATAATTCGATCAGCTCTTTTGGGCTCTTGGTGAAATTGAGCAGGGTGCCGTCTTCCTTCACGGCGGCCATGTCCTCGATGCGACAGCCGTACTTGCCCTGCAAATAGATGCCCGGTTCAAAGGTGACGACCTCGCCCACGGTGAGCACACTGTCCGCCACTACCTTTTGAGAGAGGCGGGGCGCCTCGTGCACGTCGATGCCGACGCCGTGACCGAGGGAATGACCAAAGCACCCCTCATAGCCCGCGCCGTGAATGATGTCGCGCGCGACGCTGTCAAGCGCTTTGTGCGAGATCCCCGCGTGCGCCGCGTCAAGGGCGGCCTTTTGTGCCTTCAGCACGGTATCATAGAGGTGCTTTTGCGCCTCATCGGCGCGACCGATGACCACGGTGCGCGTCATATCCGAGCAATATCCCCCGAGACGGGCGCCGAAATCCATGGTAAGGAAGCCCTTTTCCAGCACGCAGTCGCGCGGCACGCCGTGCGGCAGAGCCGAGGCCGTGCCCGACACCGCGATGGTGGGGAAGGCAAGTCCCTCGGCACCTTTGGCGCGCATAAAGAACTCCAGTTCCAGTGCGACCTCGCGCTCGGTACGTGCGGGGGTGATATAGTCGAGAATGTGCAAAAAGGCGGCATCGGTGATGGCCTGTGCCGCGGCGATGAGTGAGAGTTCCGCCGCGTCCTTGAAGCGGCGCGCGGCGAGCAACAAACGGCTTGCGCCTCCCGTGAGCGTCACGCCCGCAAGGCGTGCAGTGAGCGTATCTCGCAGAGCGAGGGTCACATGATCCTCTTCGAGCAAAAGCGACTTCGCGTTATGCTTTGCGAGCAGGTCGCAAACCGCCGAAAGTGCACCCGTATCAGGGGATAAGACGATGAAATCTTTGTCCGCGCCCGCGCGTGCCGCCTCCTCGTAGCGAAAGTCGGTCAAAAGATACGCGGCATCGGGGAGCACGAGCAGATAGCCGTCCTCAAAGTCAAAATGCGAGAGATAATAGGTGTTCTGGGGCGAGGTGATGAGCGCCGCGCCTGTGAGTTCCTTTTGAAAGCGTTGCAGATGTGTCATGCCTGACCTCCAAAATCCAGCCATTCGGAAAGAATGGCGTTACTGACCTCGAATCCGCGCGGCGTGAAGGCCACGCGCGAGGGGGTGTCGATGAGAAAGCCGCCCTCCACCAGGTGGGCATAATCGCCGTAGGCCTCGCGGAAGGAAAGGCCAAAGCGGCGGGCGAAGTCCTCCTTGTCGATGCCGTGCGCAAGACGCATACGCAACATCGTGTATTCCTCGCGCGCCTCGTGCGGGGTGAGGACGTGTTGCTCGGTGACAAGGGCATCAAAATCGGTGGCGGCGAGATAGGCGGTGACGCTTTGCGCACTGGCAAAACGGACACCTTCAAAAAAGGAGTGCGCCGCCACGCCGAAGCCGAGGTATTCCTCCCCCAGCCAATAGCGCAGATTGTGTCTGGATTCCATACCGTCCCGCGCGTAATTGCTGATCTCATAGCGCGCAAAGCCGTGACTCGGGAGCAGTGTGGCGACAAGGTCTGCCATCTTGGCCTCCTCGTCCTCCGAGGGGAGCGGGAGCGTGTCTCGCTCATACCAGAAGGGCGTGCCCGCCTCAATGCGCAATCCATAGGACGAGAGGTGCGTGAGCGGTTGCTCACACAGCGCCTCCAACGTTTCGCGGAAGGTGGCGGGTGTTTGCGAAGGGATACCGAACATCACGTCGGCACTGACGTTGCGAAAGCCCGCGCGGCGCGCGTCCGCGAGGGTCGTAAGGAAATCGGGATAGGTGTGCAGACGTCCGAGCAGGGAAAGTTCGCGCGCGTGCACCGACTGCACGCCGATGCTCAGGCGATTCACGCCTGCCGTGAGCATGGCGTCAAAGAGCCGCTCACTGCCCGTGACGGGGTTACATTCCGAGGTGATCTCGGCACAGGGTGTGAGCGTATAATGTGCCCTGACGGTATCCAAAATGCGCGAAAAATCCGCACCGTCCAGCATGGTTGGCGTGCCGCCGCCGAGATACACGGTGTCTACCGTGCGACCCCGCGCACGCGGCGCGAGTGAGACGAGTTGACGGCAGAGCGCCTGCACGTACGCCGCGCGCGTGGCGGCGTTTGCGGGGGCGGAGCAGAAGTCGCAGTAGCGGCACTTTTGCACGCAGAAGGGGATATGAAGATAAAGGCCGAGGGTGTTTGGCATAGCGACTCCTTTCCTGGAATGGGCAAAAGGGGTGCCGCATGGGGCACCCCAGGAGATCAGTTGTCGTCGTCGAGTTTGAGCACGGCCATGAAGGCCTCGGGGGACACCTGCACCGAACCGAGTTGGCGCATCTTCTTCTTGCCCTCCTTTTGTTTTTCAAGCAACTTCTTCTTTCTCGTGATATCGCCGCCGTAGCACTTGGCAAGCACGTCCTTGCGCATCGCCTTGACGGTCTCGCGTGCGATGATCTTGGCGCCGATGGCTGCCTGGATCGGCACCTCGAAGAGTTGGCGCGGAATGTTCTCCTTGAGTTTTTCCGCGATGCGGCGCGCTCTTGCGTACGCCTTTTCCTCATGCACGATGAAGGAGAGTGCGTCCACCTGCTCGCCGTTGAGCAGAAAATCGAGTTTGACGAGTTTGCTTGCCTGGTAGCCCTCGATCTCATAGTCCAGCGACGCGTAACCGCGCGAGCGGCTCTTGAGTGCATCGAAGAAATCGTAAATGATCTCATTGAGGGGCAAACGGTAGTGAAGTTCCACGCGGTTCGTGTCCAGATACTTCATATCAATGAACTCGCCGCGGCGGTCCTGACACAGGTCCATCAGTCCCCCCACGTAGTCGGTGGGGGTGATGATCGAGGCGCGCACGATGGGCTCGGCGGCGGTGTCGATCTCGGCGGGATCGGGGTAGTTGGTGGGGTTGTCGATACGGACGGTGCTGCCGTCGCGCATCGTGATCTCATAAATAACGCTGGGGGCGGTGGTGATAAGGTCAAGATTGAACTCGCGCTCCAGGCGTTCCTCGATGATCTCCATGTGCAAAAGGCCGAGAAACCCGCAGCGGTAGCCAAAGCCGAGTGCCACCGAGGTCTCGGGCTCAAAGGAGAGCGCTGCATCGTTGAGTTGGAGTTTTTCCAGTGCATCGCGCAGATCGCCGTATTTCGATCCGTCGGCGGGGTAAATGCCCGCATACACCATGGGATGAACGGCCTTGAAGCCGGGGAGCGCCTCGCTTGTGGGGTTGTTTGCCAGCGTCACGGTATCACCCACGCGCGTGTCGCCCACGCTCTTGATCGACGCGGTGATATAGCCCACCTCGCCCGCACAAAGGCATTCGCCCTTTTGCAGACCGAAGGGGGACATCACGCCCACGTCTACCACGTCAAAGGTGCGTCCCGTGCTCATCAGTTTGATCGTGTCGCCCGATCTCACACAGCCGTCAACCACGCGCACGTATACCACGACGCCAAGATAACTGTCGTAGTAGGAGTCGAAGATCAGCGCCTTGAGGGGCGCGTCCTCGTCGCCTGCGGGGGCGGGAATGTCGCGCACCACGTGCTCCAGCACGTCGGGGATATTGAGCCCCACCTTGGCGGAAACGGCGGGACAGTCCATGGCGGGAATGCCGATGACGTCCTCGATCTCGCGGCGTGTGCCGTCGATGTTCGCCGAGGGCAGGTCGATCTTATTGATGACGGGCAGGATCTCCAGATCCGCGTCAACGGCCAGGTAGGCGTTGGCAAGCGTCTGTGCCTCGATGCCCTGCGTGGCGTCCACCACGAGCAGTGCGCCCTCGCACGCCTCCAGCGAGCGCGAAACCTCATAGTTGAAGTCCACGTGACCGGGGGTGTCGATGAGGTTGAGCACGTAGTCCTCGCCGTCCTGTGCTCGGTACTGCAATCTCACCGCGCGCGCCTTGATGGTGATGCCGCGCTCACGCTCCAGGTCCATATTATCGAGCAGTTGCTCCTCCATTTCGCGGGTGGTGACGGCCTGCGTTGCTTCCAGCAGGCGGTCGGCCAACGTGGATTTGCCGTGGTCGATATGGGCGATGATGGAGAAATTGCGAATGTGTTGTTGCCGATTCGATGCCATAGTTACCTCTATGATGTGAAATGATGATATTATTATACAATATCGCGCGCGTTTGCGCAAGTGCTGCCGCGATTATTTTTTGCGCTCGACGTCCCAGAGAGATTCGTCCAGATAGCAGCGGATCGTGTCCTCCAGCCAGAAGGAAAAGCGGATATCGGGGAAGCGGTGCTCGTATTCCTTCATGCGAAGGTACAGGTCGCGTCCGTCGCCCGCATCGTGCCAGATGTCGGCAAACACGAAGTCGAAGTTGCCCGCCATGTCCGTTTCGGCAAATGCGAAGGCGTCACGGCAGACAAGGTGCACCTTTTCGGGGTGGGGGAACTGGGGGAGAATATGCTCGCGGAAAAGAGCAAGCACGTCCTCGCTGATGTCCACCACGGTGACCGACTCCACCTCGGGCTTGCACGCCGCGTGATAGGTGAAGTAGCCAAGTCCCATACCGAAGGTGAGCACGCGGCCGCGTGCCGCGTCGATGGCGGGATAGGTGGTGACCATTTCGTTCGGTTGGAGCGTCATCCACTCGCGCCCGTTCTCAAGGACCGCGGGAAAAGGGTATTTTTCGCGGAAAAAGCCGATCTGCGGGAGCATACGCCCGTCGGGGAGCACGCGGAGATCGCGGCAGACAAAGGGCTCGAACGGGGCGAGAAATTCCTCTTTTAAGGACCATTTTCCGCGCACGTCCGCAGGGATCCTGATCTGCTTGAAGTACGCGTCGTTCACGTAGGTCGCGGTGTCCTGTTCCTCGATGGAGGGCAGGAGCCAGTGACGAAAGAAGTCGCGGTCTGCGCCCGTGACGTCCAGATCAAAGTAGGCGGCAAGGCAGTGTGCCATGGCGGCGGCGCGGTCGATGTGGCAATCGTCTGCCAACCCTTCGACGGTCTCTTTGTCCAGAGCGCGGGGGCAGAGATTGAGATACAGGGAGTACAACTCCATCAGACGGGAGTTGTTTTTCCGCACCGTATCGGGGGATATGCCGTGAATGGGTGCGATCATGCCGTTATCCTCTTGCCGCGTGGTAGGCGCGGTGCATGGCGAGGGCGTCCTCGGACATGGTGCCTGCGGATTCGCAGATGATGCGCGGGCAAAGATCGTCGCGCACGAGTGCCTCCACCAGTGGCTCAAAGTCGGGGCCAAAGACGGTATCGGCAAAGGTCAGGTGCTTTTTCTCGCCTGCGGCGGTGTATTCGATCTTGGAAAAGTGGCAGTGCATGAAGCGCGCTTTCCCATCGCCAAGTGCTTCGCCGACGGTATGGAACACGCGGCGGTAGGCATCGACGTCGGGGAAAAAGTCGCCCCGTTCACGGGCATTGAGGTGCCCGAAGTCCACCACGGGGCACAGAAGCTCATCCAGGCGGCAGAGTTCGATGACCTCTTCCAGCGTGCCCAGTTGGTTGATCTTGCCCATGGTCTCGATGCCGAATTTCACGGGGGTGCCCTCGGTGGCCTCCAGGGCCTTCAGGAGCGTGTCGCTGGCCAGCGACATGGCCTCGGCACGGGTGATCTTGGAGGCGGAGCCCGCGTGGATCACGATCTCGTCCGCGCCCATTTGCTCGGCGGCGTGCACGGACTGCTTGATGTACTCCACGCTCTTCAGGCGCTTTTCGATCTCCGTGCCCGAAAGCGAAATGAAATAGGGCGTATGGAGCGAGAGTTCAATGCCATAAAGGCGCGCCTGCTCGCCGATGGCTTGCAGTGTGGCGTCGCTCACGCGCAGACCGTTGCCTGCCTCAAATTCATAGGCGCCAAGGCCCAGTGTCGAGAGGAACTTGGGGGCTTCGACGGTGGCTTTATATCCCGCGGCGTAAAAACTTTCGCTGTTGCCGCCCGGGCCGAAAATTGCGGTGTTTCTCATACTTCATACTCCTTTGTGAGCGTACTGCCCTCGCGCACGTCGGGGGCGCTGGGCACGCGCTTATGATAGCGGCGCAGGGGCGCGCGCTCCAGCACGCGCTTGAAGCGCGTCAGGGCGTTTTTCTTGTCCTTGATGGGGGGCACGAGGATCGCGGTCACGCCCATGCGGTGCGCGAGGCACACGTCGGTGAAGATCTGGTCGCCCATCATGGCGGTGGTTTCCTTGGTGCCGCCCAGTGCCAGCATCAGTGCGCGGCCTTTTTTTATAAGCGGTTTGCCTGCGTGCGCCACGGCGGGGCGACGTAGTGTTTGGTTGAATAATTCCACCCGTTTCCCGTTGTTATTGGAAAGGAACGCCGTCTTGACGCCTGCCGCCTCCATGGACGCAAGCCACGCGCAGATCTTTGCGTCGGGCTCCGGTTGCTCGTAGGGGGCAAGGGTGTTATCGATATCAAGCAAAAGGACTGTGATGCCGCGCGAAGTGAGAAATTCGGGGGTGAGGTCGCGGTAACACAAAAACGTATGGTCGGGTTGAAAGAATGGCATGGTATGCCTCCTTTGGTTGTTATCCTATTCATTGTATCACATTTTCGAGGGATTGGCAAGGGGGAGAAGAAGTTAGTTTGGGTTGGGGGGCACCCACCCCAGAAACGAAAAAAGGTACCCTTCAGCGGCGGGTGATGAGTCATCGGAGTCGCCCCATTTCACCGCGCATCTTGATTGCGCGGTGAAATAAGCGATTTTGCTGTCGCAAAATCTCCAATTGCTCCCCGACGGCTCATCACCCACCCCAGAAAAAGAGCACCCCGTGCCGATCGGCACGGGGTGCTCTTTTTCTGGGGTGGGTGATGAGCC